>NZ_FXAJ01000008.1 GCF_900177535.1 Priestia filamentosa | reverse complement strand
ACTGGAGATTTTTCTTCTTGTGCTGCTTGTAAAATCGCTTGCGTGAACTCTAAGTTGTTCAAGTTGAATTGACCTACTGCATAACCGTTATCTTTAGCAGTATTCAACATTTCTTTCATTGATACTAATGGCATTAGTAAATCCTCCTCTAAACTGTTGAAAGCTCGTTTCTTTAATAAAAGGAATAAAGCTTTAAAATAATGTAAGTACATCTTTAGGATACCAATTTACGAACTTGACGGCAATATAAAAGCTAGCAGAGTTCGACAAAAATAGGCAACCGCTCTTAAAAAACTGCCATATTTTTATACATTTTATGCAGTTAATACAAGAAAAAAACGCGCATAGTAAAGCCCGTGAGATTGAATAGTGATATGTAGAATTTCACAGCAACGAGGAGATTATAGTACTAGTTAGTATTAACTGGAATATATTTTTTTACAGCTTGACGAATTTCATCAATATCAAATGGTTTTGCAAAGTGTGTCAGCGCTCCTAAATCCTTTGCTTCTTGAATCATATCAAGCTCACCATATGCTGTCATAATGATGACTTTCACTGTTGCATCTAGCTCTTTTAGACGCTTTAAAATTTCAATTCCATCCATTCCGGGAATTTTCATATCTAATAAAACTAAATCTGGCGTGCGTTCTTTTGCAATATCAATAGCTTCAAAGCCGTTGGAAGCTTGAAGTGTTTTATATCCTTCTTTTTGCAACACTTCTGTTAAAAGAATGCGTATCCCGTACTGATCATCTACAATTAAAATTCGTTCTTCCACTTCTATCCCACCTTAAAATAAATTTTCGTACCGAGGACTACTTTACTCTATTCTACTTAGAAAAAGAAATCCCTTCTTTCACAAAAAATAACTTTTTGTACATTCTTAGCGGAGAAAGCGCTCGAACTTCTTAATTATAATCAAAAATAACATTTCACAGAATAAAATACTTATTTTTTATAGTTCAGCTTTTTAAATCCTTGGTGTTGTAAGCTATAATAGCTAGCAGAGGTGAATAATAATATGATGAAGATTTTTACAACCCAATTGAACGGATACTTCAATCGAATAAGTGAGAAAGAAGAGCTAAATATAGAAGATGGAGCACGCATACTTGCTCAAGGACTCATAGGCGATGGTAAACTTTTCGTACATGGTTTTCAAGAGATGGAGGCTCTTGCTATTGAAGCAACAAAAGGAGCAGATGCTTTAAATGCTGAACTGCTTCTTTCTAACGAAAACCTTGAAAATATAACAAGCGTTGACCGAGTTTTAGTTTGCAGTCGATATGCTCATGATCAAGAAGCTATAGAGTTAGCTAAAGCTATCTCTGAGAAAAACATTCCTTTTGTTACGATAGGGGCTCTTGATCCTAAACAAGAGGGAGAAACTGCAGCTAACTATTCAGATGTACATATTGATACAAAACTTCTTAAACCACTTATCCCTGGTGAGGATGGAGAGCGCTTTGGTTTTCCTTCTACAATGGTTGGCCTCTATGCTTACTATGCCGTACTATTTACAATAAAAGAAATGATGGAAGAATACGAATAAAAAAAAGCAGCTGATAATTATCAGCTGCTTTTTTATTATTGTTTTTTACCTAACTCAATTGAAGCACGTACAAACTCTCTAAATAGAGGTTGTGAACGCGTTGGGCGTGATGTGAACTCTGGGTGGAATTGACAAGCTAAGAACCAAGGATGGTCTTTTAACTCTACAATTTCCACTAGGCGACCGTCTGGGCTTGTACCAGAGAAAACAAAACCTTCATCTTCCATTGCTTGACGGAATTCATTATTGAATTCATAGCGATGGCGGTGGCGTTCATATACCACTTCGTCTTTGTATGCTTGCTGTGCTAACGTACCATCAACAAGTTTACATGGATATAAACCAAGGCGAAGTGTTCCACCTAAATCTTCTACGTCTTTTTGTTCTGGTAGAAGGTCTATAATTGGGCTTGTTGTCTCAGGTGCAATCTCTGCTGAATGAGCATCAGCAAGACCTAAAACATGGCGAGCAAACTCTACAGATGCAAGCTGCATACCTAAGCAAATACCAAAGAATGGTACTTTATTTTCACGAGCATATTTGATCGTTGTAATCTTCCCTTCGATTCCACGATCTCCAAATCCTCCTGGTACAATAATTCCATCAACATTTGCAAGTTCTTCTTTTACATTTTCTTCTGTAATGTTTTCAGAATTTAACCATTTGATTTTTACATCTGTATCAAAATCATAGCCTGCATGGCGAAGTGATTCAACAACAGAAATGTAAGCATCTTGTAGCTCTACATATTTACCAACAAGAGCAATCGTTGCTTTACCAGAAAGGTTTTTCACTTTATTAACAAGGCCTTTCCACTCTGTCATATCTGCTTCACGACAAGGAAGTTTTAAATGTTCGCAAGTTAGCTGATCAAGGTTTTGAGCTTGTAATGCTAAAGGAATTTCGTAAAGTGTTTCTGCATCTCCAGCTTCAATAACAGCTTTTGTATCAATATCGCAGAATAAAGCAATTTTATCTTTCATGTCTTGAGAAATTGGCATTTCTGTACGTACAACAATGACGTTTGGTTGAATACCTAAGCTGCGAAGTTCTTTTACACTATGCTGTGTTGGTTTTGTCTTCATTTCTCCTGCAGCTTTTAAATATGGAACAAGTGTACAATGAATATACATTACATTGTCACGACCAATGTCGCTTTTGATTTGACGAATAGCTTCAAGGAATGGAAGAGATTCGATATCCCCTACTGTTCCTCCAATTTCTGTAATAACCACATCTGCATTCGTTTCTTTTCCAGCACGGAATACACGATCTTTAATTTCATTTGTGATGTGTGGGATAACTTGCACAGTACCACCAAGATAGTCACCGCGACGCTCTTTTCTTAATACTGTTGAATAAATTTTCCCTGTTGTTACGTTGCTATATTTGTTCAAGTTGATATCAATGAAACGCTCATAGTGACCTAAGTCTAAGTCTGTTTCTGCTCCATCATCAGTTACAAACACTTCACCATGCTGATATGGACTCATTGTTCCTGGGTCAACGTTAATGTATGGATCGAACTTTTGAATTGTTACGCTTAACCCACGGTTTTTTAATAAACGGCCTAGAGAGGCTGCTGTAATTCCTTTTCCAAGTGATGATACTACTCCACCAGTTACAAAGATATATTTTGTCATCTGTACTTCCCCCTCTAAATTTAGGTTATCTTATTTAAAAAATTCTATGAAAAAGCAAAAAGAAGGCATATGTATCCTTCTTAAAAGTTTGCACGAGCTTATAAGTCATCATTCATGTAAAAATAATGATCAACACTTTAGCAAAACTTCCCTTCAAAAACGGGAGCTTCCAATTTATATAAAAAAATCAAAAAATTGCTCTTTATCTTATATACAACTCTATAAAAACAAAATTGCTCCCATCCTGCACACGCAGTAATGGGAGCAATATATATCTTATAAAAGATTGCTTTAATTTTTAAGAGCCCAAAAAGAATTCTACAAAGTTCTCTCTTAAAAGTCAAGGCTCTTTATAATTTTTCATCCTCATCAAGCTCTTCATACTCTAATTCTTCATCGTCTAAATCTTCATCATCTAGTTCTTCATCATCTAGATCATAATCTTCTTCTTCCAGCATATCATCATAATCTTCTTCATCATCTAGTTCTTCATAATCTTCTTCAAGACTATCTACATCATTGTACTCTTCGTAGTCATCATCAGCATCTTCATATTCATCAAGATCTTCTTTAGCATATCTTTTTGCTTTTCTTTTCTTTGTTTTTACTGTTGCAACAAGATCTTCTTCTGACTGATCAACAGGATACCAGCTGCGCAGTCCCCAGTGGTTGTCCCCAAGTGTAACAAAACGACCATCAATGTTTAAATCTGTATAAAATTGAGCAATACGCTGACGCACTTCTGCTTCTGAAAGACCCACTTTTTTTTGAATTTCTTCCACTAAATCGTGAAAAGAAAATGCTTTTGGTTCTTTGCTATCTGACATAATTTCAAACGCTAACTCGATCATTGCCGTTTCGCGTAGTTCTTCTTGAGTATATTGGTTTAGACCCAAAATAGACACACCCTTCCTATGTATCAAACTTATCTATAAAGTTTTCATAACTGTACTATTATAGCCTGTCAATGTTGTGTAAACACACCAAGTATTATTTTATCACGTGTAACATGAAATACATACCATTCATTATAAACAAATTTTATCCATTTATGCTAGTGTTGATAAGCAAAAAGTTCATTAAGCAAACTTCTTTTCTAAAAAAGGGAAAACCTTATGAAAGTCTCATTTCATTAAGGTTTTCCTCTCTATTACATATTCCGTCTATATTGCCCTCCTACTTCATACAAAGCATGAGTAATTTGACCAAGACTAGCTGTCTTTACAGTATTCATCAGCTCTGTGAAAATATTACCGCCATTTCTAGCTACTTCTTTTAATCTTTCTAAATCCCTTTCTGCTTTTCCTCTATATTTTTCTTGGAAATCTTGCAGGTCAACAATTCTTTTTTGCTTTTCTTCTTTCGTTGAGCGAGCAAGCTCCATACTATCAATACTTTCCTCACTTTGGGATTCAGGATTTTGATACGTATTCACTCCAATGATAGGCAGTTCTCCCGTGTGTTTCTTCATTTCATAAAACATTGATTCATCTTGAATTTTGCTACGCTGATATTGCATTTCCATAGCTCCTAGTACCCCGCCTCTATCGCTGATCCTTTCGAATTCTTTTAACACTTCTTCCTCTACAAGATCTGTTAATTCTTCCACAATAAAAGAGCCTTGAAGCGGGTTTTCATTTTTGGTTAGTCCATGCTCTTTTGTTACGATAAGTTGAATTGCCATTGCTCGTCGAACAGATTCTTCTGTTGGAGTCGTAATGGCCTCATCATAAGCATTTGTATGAAGAGAGTTACAATTATCATGAAGAGCCATAAGTGCTTGAAGGGTTGTGCGAATATCATTAAACGAAATTTCTTGTGCATGCAAAGATCGACCTGATGTCTGGACGTGATATTTCAGCTTCTGACTGCGTTCGTTCCCACCGTATTTCTCTCGCATTACAATTGCCCAAATGCGCCTTGCTACCCTTCCAATCACTGTATACTCTGCATCCAAGCCATTGCTGAAGAAAAAGGAAAGATTCGGAGCAAATTCATCAATTTTCATCCCTCTGCTCAAATAATATTCAACATACGTAAACCCATTAGCAAGCGTAAAAGCAAGCTGAGAAATCGGATTTGCTCCTGCTTCTGCAATATGATAGCCAGAAATAGACACAGAATAATAATTTCTGACCTTCTGATCAATAAAATATTGCTGAATATCTCCCATCATCCGAAGAGCAAATTCTGTTGAGAAAATACATGTATTTTGGCCTTGGTCTTCTTTTAGAATATCAGCCTGAACCGTTCCTCTTACAACATTTAATGTTCGCGCTTTCAATTCTTCAATCTCTTCTTCTTCAAGCTTTCGTGAAAGCTCCTTCTCCCTCATATCTATCGCTTGGTCGATAGCAGTATTGAGAAACATCGCAAGTAAGATAGGAGCAGGGCCATTGATTGTCATTGATACAGATGTTGTGGGTGCACATAAATCAAATCCCTTATATAGCTCTTTCATATCGTCTAATGTGCAGATGCTTACCCCGCTCTCCCCTATTTTTCCGAAAATATCAGGACGAATATTTGGATCTTCACCATACAATGTTACAGAATCAAAAGCGGTGCTTAATCTATGTGCACTTTCTCCTTTAGAAAGATAATGAAAACGGCGGTTAGTTCGTTCAGGCGGCCCTTCGCCTGCGAACTGCCTTTTAGGATCTTCTCCTTTTCGCTTAAAGGGAAAAACACCTGCTGTGAATGGAAAGAATCCAGGTGTATTTTCTTTATAAACCCATTTTAAAATATCACCATAATCATGATAAGAAGGCAGCATAACTTTAGGTACTTTAAGACCCGACAACGTTGTCGTAACAAGCTCTGTTGTGATTGTTTTTCCTCTTACTTCTGTAGAAAAAGTATCACCTTTGTAAGATGCTGTTTTTTCTTCCCACGTCTCTAAAATTTTAAGTGATTCTTTCGAAAGTTTTTCTTTTTCTTTTTCTTGTAGCTCCCTCATATGCTCTTTTACATTTTCATTAAAAGTAAGTTCTTCTGCTCCTTGAAGTCTGTAAAGATTTGTAGCATATTCGGCTTGCTGAAGTTTGTCTTGATGATACCTTCGAACTGTATCAGAAATTTCCCGCATATAGTGCTGGCGGCTTGGTGGGATAATCGTATGCTGCTCTTTTTTTTGACAAATATCTATCCCGCTGTCCCCAAATTTTTCATTGTATTGATTGTTAAGCTTCTTAACCAAGTCATTGAATAGAATATTAGTCCCACTGTCATTGAACTGATTTGCCATTGTTCCATAGACTGGCAATAAATCAAAGTCTTTATCAAATAGAGCGTGGTTTCGCTGATATTGTTTTTGGACTTGTCGTTTTGCATCTTCTGAGCCTCGTTTATCAAACTTGTTGATTACAATAAAATCTGCATAATCGATCATTTCAATCTTCTCAAGCTGTGACGGTGCTCCAAACTCACTTGTCATAACGTATAGAGAAAGATCACAAATATTCGTAATTGACGCATCCCCTTGCCCAATACCGCTCGTTTCAACAATGACAATATCATAACCAGCTTCCTTCACAACGGTAACGGCATCGTCAATTGCGAAAGACAATTCATGATTCGATTTTCTTGTTGCTAGACTTCTCATAAAAACGCGAGGGGAATTAACGGCATTCATTCGAATTCGGTCACCGAGTAGCGCCCCGCCTGTTTTTTGTTTTGTCGGATCAATAGATAAAACAGCCATTCTAAGCGACGGAAACTGAATTAAAAAACGACGAATAAGTTCATCTGTAAGAGAGCTCTTCCCAGCTCCGCCTGTTCCTGTTATTCCAATTACCGGAATATCGTTATGAGATGTCCCTTTAGGCAGCTCTCCTCCATTCTCAACATGTGTAATAAGACGAGCCACTTCTTGGTCGTTGCTTGGATTTAGAGGTAATTTCACCTCTTTTGCTTCAAGCGGAACATCACACTCTTCAATAATTTTATCAATCATTCCCTGCAGACCATAGTTCCGCCCATCTTCAGGAGAAAAGATATGAGAAATACCGTACTCATGAAGCCTTCTAATTTCTTTTGGAAGGATAACTCCTCCACCACCGCCATAAATTTTAATATGACCTGCATTCTTCTCTTGTAGAAGATCATACATATACATAAAGTATTCCATATGTCCCCCTTGGTAGGAAGAAACCGCAATCCCTTGGACATCTTCTTGGAGGGCTGCTTGAACAATCTCATCAACAGAACGATTGTGCCCAAGATGAATGACCTCAACACCACTTCCTTGAAGAAGGCGACGCATAATATTAATGGAGGCATCATGACCGTCAAATAAGCTTGAAGCTGTAATAAAACGTATATGGTGTTTTCTTTTATACCTCATATTCTCACCACCTTTTCGCCTTATAAATACCGTGAAATCACAAGTCGCTGAATTTCCTGAGTTCCTTCATAAATTTGCGTAATTTTCGCATCACGCATAAACCGTTCCACAGGATAATCTTTTGTATAGCCATAGCCACCAAAAACTTGAACAGCCTCTGTTGTCACTTTCATCGCTGTATCTCCCGAGAGAAGCTTGGACATGGCAGAGGCTTTTGCATAAGGCTCTCCTTGTGATTCTAACCATGCTGCTTGATATGTTAAGAGTCTTGATGCCTCAACGCTTGTGGCCATATCTGCCAGCTTAAAAGCAATCCCTTGTTGAGCAATAATTGGTTTTTTGAACTGATGACGCTCTTTGGCATAGGCAACGGCGGCATCAAGGGCTCCTTGAGCAATCCCAAGAGCTTGAGCCGCAATCCCGTTTCGGCCTCCATCTAAAGTCATCATCGCAATCTTGAAGCCTTCTCCTTCTTCTCCAAGAAGATGGTCTTTACTTACTCGACAATCTTCAAAAATAATCTCTGTTGTTGGAGAAGCGCGAATACCGAGCTTCCTTTCCTTCTTTCCAATTGAGAAGCCTTTCATATCTTTTTCAATAATAAAAGCGCTTGTTTCGCCTTTTCCGTCACTACTTGTTTTTGCAAAAACAATATAGATGTCCGCTTCTCCTCCATTTGTAATGAAAATCTTTGAACCATTTAGAATATATTCATTTCCTTCTTTTCGGGCAGTTGTTTTCATCCCTCCAGCATCTGATCCTGACTGTGATTCTGTTAAAGCATATGCGCCTAGAAATTTCCCTTCCGCAAGAGGGGTTAAATACTTTCTCTTCTGTTCCTCATTTCCAAAGGTATAAAGAGGCCAACATGCTAGCGAAGTATGAGCTGAGAGCATAACGCCTGTTGAAGCACATACACGCGAAAGCTCTTCAACAGCAATACAGTACATTACATAATCACCACCAATACCTCCGTACTCTTCAGGCCAAGGAATCCCTGTCAAACCTATTTCAGCCATTTTTTCAAAGATCGTTCGATCAAAACGTTCCTGCTCGTCTCGTTCTTCCGCTGTTGGACCTACTTCCTTATCCGCAAAGTCACGTACTGTCTTCCTAATCATTTCATGTTCTGATGATAGCTCAAAATTCATCTCTTCTCCCCCTTTAGTTTAGAGACTGCGACTGATTACTATCTTTTGAATCTCACTTGTTCCTTCATAAATCTCACAAACCTTTGCATCTCTGAAAAAACGCTCAGCATGATGATTTGGAATTCCTCTATATTCTGCTAAACAATCAAGCACACCGCTTGTAACATAAACTGCTGTCTTAGCAGCAAAGAGCTTGGCCATTGAAGCCTCTTTCCTACATGGTTTTCCTTTTTGCTTTAAGAATGCAGCTTGATATGTTAAAAGCTTTGCACCTTCAATACGGGTAGCCATGTTTGCTAAAGGGAGCAAACTTTTTTTGTCCCTTTTTATAAAAAAGAGTGCCTCTTCTAGGGAAGCCTCCGCAATTCCTAAAGCTTGGGCCGCAATTCCAATTCTTCCGATATTCAAATTACTCATTGCAATTTTAAATCCCTCACCTTCATCCCCTAAGCGGTGTTCTTTATGAACTTTCATATTTTCAAAGTAGAGAGGTGTTGTACGTGAACCATGCAGCCCCATCTTTTTTTCATCTTTTCCGACCTTCAAACCTACCGTTTCTTTATCTACAATAAAAGCTGTAATGCCTTTATCTGTACGCGCAAAAACAAGGTAAATGTCTGCTTCTCCCCCATTTGTAATGAACTGTTTTGCCCCGTTTAGGATATACACATCTCCATCCTTCTCTGCTTTTGTTTTTAAGCTCCCTGCATCTGATCCTGCTCCTGTTTCTGTTAAGGCAAAAGCACCTAAAATATCGCCACTTGCTAATCTCTTAACATATCGTTCCCGCTGCTTTTCTGTGCCGAATGTTAAAATAGGATTTGTACAAACAGATGTATGAACAGATAAAATAACCCCTAGTGCTGCGCTTTTTTTAGAAATCTCATGAATTGCTATAATATAAGAAATAAAATCCAGCCCAAGACCCCCATACCTTTTGCTGAAGGGGATTCCCATAAACCCTTGCTTACCCATTTTTTCAACAAGAGGTCTTGGAAAAACACCTTCCTCCATCTTCTCTACAAAAGAAGTAACTTCTTCCCTTGCAAACTTTTCCACCTGTTGTTGTATCTTGGTATGCTTTCTTGTAAAAGCGAGCATAGAATCACTCCCCTCATTCATACTCGTAAAAACCACGCTTTACTTTATAACCAAGGTATCCCCCTTTCACGTATTGCTTTAGAAGTGGACAAGGCCGATATTTATCATCACCAAACCCTTCATGCAGTACCTCCATAATGAACAAGCATGTGTCAAGCCCAATAAAATCAGCAAGCTGTAAAGGGCCCATTGGATGGTTCATTCCAAGTTTCATCACTTCATCAATTGCTTCTTTTGAAGCTATTCCCTCGTATAAAGTGTATATTGCCTCATTGATCATTGGCATTAAAATACGGTTAGATACAAAACCAGGAAAGTCCTCTACTAGCACAGGAACCTTTCCTAGAGACTCTGTTATCCTTTTAATCTCTTGATATGTTTCCTCAGATGTGGAGAGTCCACGAATTACTTCAACAAGCTTCATAACAGGAACAGGATTCATAAAATGCATTCCAATGACTTTCTCAGGCCTTTTTGTTACAGCCCCAAGTTCTGTAATTGAAAGAGCAGATGTATTAGAAGCTAATATAGCTTCTTTTTTTACTATTTGATCAAGCTTTTTAAAAACTTCTTTCTTTACCTCTAAATTTTCAACGATTGCTTCAATTACAATATCAGCATCATCACCATTACTAAGACTTGTTGTGTCCTGAATTCTTGCTAGCGTTTCATTCATCTCATCTTCTTTTATCTTTTCCTTCTGAACTGCTTTTTTAAGAGATGTTTCAATTTTGTTTATCCCTCTTTGCAATGCTTGTGTGTCAAGATCATAAAGAACCACATTATAAGAAGCTGAAGCGAGAACTTGAGCAATCCCTGCTCCCATCTGTCCTGCGCCAATCACCATTGCCTTTCGGTTTTCCATCCCGTTTCCTCCTTTCAAACTTTAATCATAATTGCGTCACCTTGCCCTCCGCCGCTGCATATTGAAGCAATTCCGAATCCGCCTCCCATCCGCTGTAATTCATGAATAAGCGTGACTAAAATACGGGCTCCGCTTGCTCCAATAGGATGACCAAATGCAAGGGCCCCACCATTTACATTTACTTTTGAAGCTTGAAGGCCTTCTGTTTTCATATTTATTAAAGCAACAGCTGCAAAAGCCTCATTGATTTCAAATAGAGAAATATCTTCAACCTTCTTGCCTGTTTTGGCTAATAGTTTACGAATTGCTAAGCCTGGTGTTTTAGGAAAATCTTTTGGTTGAAGTGCTAATGATGTGTAATCGACAATTGTAGCTAATGGTCGATATCCTAATTCATATGCTTTTTTTTGACTCATCAATACTAAGGAAGCGCTTCCATCATTGACTCCTGGGGCATTTCCAGCTGTTATTGTCCCCCCATCATTAAAAGCTGGTCTTAATTTTTTAAGTTTTTCAGCTGTTGTGTTTCTTCTTAGTGACTCATCTTCTTCTATAAAAAGAGAACCTTTACTATTCTTCACCTGAACAGGGACAATTTCCTCCTTAGAATATCCCTTCTCATAAAAGAGAGCAGCCCGTTCATGGCTTCTTACAGCCCACTCATCTTGTTCTTCTCTTGTAAGCTGAAATTCTTCCGCTGCTGCATCACCATAACTCCCCATTGCAGCTCCTGTAAACGTACATGTTAACCCATCATGCATCATGAGGTCTTTTAAACTTTGGTTTCCCATTTTATGTCCAAAACGAGCCTGCTCCAAAAAATACGGAGCATTGCTCATTGATTCCATTCCTCCTGCAATAACCGCTTCACTTTCTCCAAGCCGAATTAAAAAGTCCCCTTCTATTACAGCCCTCATTCCTGAAGCGCATACTTTATTAATTGTTTCTGTTTTAACGTTCCAGTCTAATCCACCTTTAAAAGAAGCCTGCCTTGATGGAAGCTGACCTTGACCTCCCTGTAGCACATTTCCAAGCAATACTGTATCAATCACTTCTTTTGCCTCTTTTTTCTCTTCTAACAAAGCTCTGATTGTCTCTCCACCTAAATCGCTTGCTGTTAAATCTCTAAAATGTCCCCCGAGTCTACCAAAAGGAGTGCGCTTTGCTGCAACAATAACCGATTTCATTATTTCCCCTCCTTTTTATGCTTTCTCAATAGAGCCAAAGACAGCCTTCTCAAGAAGCTCTGCAACGTCATATGTTCCGACTTTATCTTCTACTTCTTTCGCTTTTGTACCATCGCTTAACATTGTTAAACAATAAGGGCAACCTGAACTAATGACAGTTGGTTTCACCTCTAATGCCTGTTCTGTTCGGGTTACATTAATTCGAGACCCTGCCGTCTCTTCCATCCACATTAAGCCACCGCCAGCTCCACAGCACATCCCTGTCTCTCGATTTCGTTCCATTTCCAGAACATTCACCCCTGGAATGGCTCTTAAAATCTCTCTTGGAGGTTCATATACTTCGTTGTAGCGGCCCAGATAGCAAGAATCATGAAATGTAATGCTTTCATTCACTTCATACTTTGGCACAAGTTTCTTTTCTTTAAGAAGAGAGGCGAGTATTTCAGTATGATGATATACATTGCCTTTGAACCCAAAGTCAGGATACTCATTCTTAAACGTATTGTATGCGTGAGGATCAATTGTAATAATGTTCTTAACTTCATTTTTCTCAAATTCCTGAATGTTCGCTGCCACAAGCTCTTGAAAAAGAAACTCATTTCCTAATCTTCTTGGTGTATCTCCAGAGTTTTTTTCTTTATTGCCAAGGATTGCAAAGTCTATTCCTGCTTCACGCAACAGCTTCACAAGAGAAAAGGTAATTTTCTGACTTCGGTTATCAAGCGCACCCATTGATCCTACCCAAAGCAAATATTGAAACGTTTTCCCTTCTTTTTTGAGCTCTTTCACCGTTGGAACGTTAACATCTTGAAGCGTACGCCACTTTTCCTTTTCCTTTCTGTTAATTCCCCATGGATTACCTTGACGCTCGATATTTGTCATCGCTCTTTTTCCGTCCCCATCCATCTTTCCTTCTGTTAAAACAAGATAGCGACGTAAATCAATAATTTTATCAACATGCTCATTCATCACTGGGCATTGATCTTCACAGTTTCGACATGTTGTACAGGCCCAAATCTCTTCTTCTGTAATCACATCGCCAATTAATGATGGGTTATAGCTGAGAGTTGCTGCTGATTCCTCAATCCCCTGCTGTTTACTTTTTAGAGCAAGCTGATTGCCGTGTGTATTATTGAAAGCAAACGCTGGGACCCATGGTGTTTTGGACGTTACAGCGGCTCCTTTATTTGTGAGATGATCACGAAGCTTTAAAATTAAGTCCATTGGGGAAAGCATTTTTCCTGTTCCAGTTGCTGGACATACATTTGTACATCGCCCACACTCTACACACGCATAAAGATCAAGAAGCTGACCTTGAGTAAACTCCTCAATCGTTCCAACCCCAAATGTTTCTTTGCTTTCATCCTCAAAATCAATTTTTTCAAGCTTGCCAGGAGGAGTAAGGCGATTTAAATAAACGTTAGCAGGACCTGCAATTAAATGAGCATGCTTTGATTGTGGGACATACACTAAAAAAGCGAGGAGCAATAAAAGGTGTACCCACCATGCTGCATAGAAAAGAGCAGTGGCTCCTGTTTGTGGAAGAAAGCTAAACAAACTTGCAATAAGAGAAGCAACAGGCTCTGACCAACCTAGTTGTTCATTATGCCAAATAAGACTCATTCCGTTTCCTGCAAGAACTGAGATCATAAGTCCACCAATAAAAAGAAGAACAAGACCTGATTTGAACCCTCTTTTCAAACGTACTAGTTTTTCAATATATCTACGATGAAAAGCCCATAAAACGGCAACTAGAATTAGAAGTGTCACAATTTCTTGAAAAAAGGTGAACCCTCCATAGACAGGACCAAAAGGCAAATGATGTCCTGGAAAAAGTCCTTTTATAATAAAATCAAGAGCTCCGAATTGCACGAGAATAAAACCATAAAAAAAGAGAACGTGAATAATACCGCTCTTTCTATCTTTCAACAGCTTCTTCTGTCCAAAAACATTTTCAACAACCTTACGATAGCGTTCTTTTACTTCTCCATCAAATTCTATTTTCCTTCCTAACCTGATGTAGGTTAGCCTTGTTCTAATGAGATATGAGAACAAGAAAACAGCGTAAGCGGTTACAATCAAAAAAGCTAACATGTTAATCCATAAGAGCATTGTCACTTTGTTCCCTCCTTTTAACATGAAAACATCAGAAATCTTTTTGTAGTATAGTACTTTTATTGTATAAATTGAATGAACATTCAGTCAACCCTTTCCTTTCTTAAATTTAGAAATAATCTTAGTCAAAAAAGGGTAACTTATAACAAAGCGAGGAGGCGGATTATGATTGCATTAACAGTTATCGGTCTTATATTTTTATTGATTGTTCTTCTCATTATTGATTTTACCTGCGGTTCTGCTCTTCATAGAAAAACAGCTGAGGAAAAACTCTACCCCAAGCGAAAGGGCGACATTACATTTTATACAGAAGGATATGATCTTTTTGAACAACTCTTCTCTGATGTACGAAATGCTACAAAAAGTATTCATGTCCTTTTTTATATTATTCGCTCAGATGAAGTTGGACAGGAATTTCTGACTCTTTTGAAAGAAAAAAGACAGCAAGGTGTTGAAGTATGTCTTCTTCTTGACTGGGTTGGAAGCTCTCTTACTAAAAAGGATATTCAACTCTTAAGAGAAAAAGGCATAAAATTTTCCTTTACTCACAAACCTACTTTTCCTTTTCTTTTCTATAAACTAAACACAAGGAATCACCGAAAAATAACAGTTATTGATAATTCAATTGGCTATATTGGCGGTTTTAATATTGGCAAAGAGTATTTAGGCTTTAACCCAAAGCTTGGGGCATGGAAAGATTTTCACCTCCGGATAACAGGAGAAGGAGTTGCAGATCTTCAAAGTCAGTTTTGCGAGGATTGGAAGCGGGAAACAGAAGAAGTACTATATCCGCCCGAGCCTTCATACAACGGAACGTTTCCTTGTTCTTTCCAATTTAAAGCGACAGATGGTAAAACACTTGAACAAGATTTTATCACAATGATTGAGAAAGCCAAAAAAGACATTTATATTGGTACACCTTATTTTGTTCCGAGTCAAAAATTGTTTCAACCCCTTCTTGATGCAATAGATCGAGGGGTAAATGTAAACATTCTCACACCACTTAAAGCTGATCACCCTCTTATTCCTGATTCTGCTTTTCCCTATTATAAGCCTCTCCTAAAAAAAGGAGGCCGTGTTTTTCGTCATTACTATGGCTTTTACCACTCTAAAGTCATCGTGATTGATGATGTGATGTGTGATATTGGAACAGCAAATTTTGATAAACGAAGTCTTTTTCTTAACAAAGAAATTAACTGTTATATGTACTCTCCTTCATTTATCTTGCAAGTTAAAAAAATTGTATGTGACGACATAAATGATGCAGAAGAGTTAATGTTAGAAGATATCCAAAAAAGAACGTTGTTTCAGAAAACAAAAGAGCAAATTTCAAAATTGGTATCGCCACTTCTATGAGAGGAGTTTCATTATGTTTATTCGGTTTGGCTATGTGTCACATGCTTTGAACCTTTGGGAAGGATCTCCTGCTAAAACAATGACATTTACGCGTTTTAAACAGCTCGACAAAGAACAGCGGCTTGAGCAACTAAAAAATGTAACAGAACAAAATCTTCAAACAACATGGCGCATCCTTCACTATAATGTTGGGCATGAAATTAAACTTTATCGCCTTTCTTCTTCCCTTGTTCCACTTGCAACACACCCTGAGGTAAACTGGGACTACCTTGGGATTTTCGGTTCAAAATTAAAAGAGATTGGTACTTTTATTAAAAAACATAATTTACGGGTTAGCTTTCACCCGAATCAATACACGCTTTTTACAAGTGATAAACCTCATATCACAAAAAATGCTGTTCGTGATATGGAGTATCATTACAATATTTTAGAAGCAATGGGCGTTGAGAAAACGTCCCTTATCAATATCCACGTTGGAGGAACTTATGGTGACAAGCCTTCTGCTATTGAACGTTTTCATAAAAATTTAAAAAAGCTCCCTACTTCTATCAAACAAAAAATGACGCTTGAAAATGATGATAAAACATATACAGCAGCAGAAACACTAAAAATATGTCAGCACCAAGGAATCCCTCTTTTATTTGATTATCACCATCATCAAGCAAATTTGAGTGAAGCACCGCTTGAAGAGTTGCTTGAACCTATTTTTGATACATGGAAAGAAAGGAACTTAAAACCCAAAGTACATCTCTCCTCTCCAAAATCAGAAAGCAGTTTTAGAAGTCACAGTGATTATTTGTCACTCGATTTTGTGAAACCGTTTTTCAAAACAGCTCGTGAGTTAAATAGAGATTTTGATGTCATGATTGAAGCAAAAGGCAAAGATAAAGCACTGCTTCAATTTGTAGAAGAGGTAAGTAAGCTACGCGGCATAAAACGAGCAAGCGGTGGAAGCATTATTTGGCCATAAAAAAATCTCCCACAACATAGAGGGAGATTTTTTTATTTACATTTTTTCTGGAGCTGATACACCAATTAGTGCAAGAGCATTTTGAAGTGTAATGCGCACTGTTTGAATAAGAGCTAAACGAGCTTTTGTTGTTTCAATATTTTCTTTATCTAATACTTTCTCAGCATTGTAGAAGCTGTGAAGTACAGAAGCTAGATCAAAGATATAGTTCGAAATACGATGTGGAATACGTTTTAGCGCTGCTTCTCCAACAACCTGTGGGAATTCTCCTACCTTCTTAAGCAAATCGATTTCTTTCTCTGCTTTGATTAGAGAGAAGTCTACATCCTTATCAAACGAAATGTTCAGTTCCTCCGCTTGACGAAGCATACTGCAAATACGCGCATGTGCATACTGAGCATAGTAAACAGGGTTGTCATTTGATTGTGATACAGCAAGATCCAAATCAAAGTCCATATGAGTATCAGCACTACGCATTGCGAAGAAATAGCGAGTCGCGTCAAGACCAACTTCTTCGACAAGGTCACGCATTGTAACAGCTTTTCCTGTACGCTTACTCATCTTCATTTTCTCGCCGTCTTTATAAAGGTGTACAAGCTGAATAATTTCAACTTCAAGCGTATCTTTATCGTATCCTAATGCTTGGATAGCAGCTTTCATACGTGGGATGTAACCATGGTGGTCTGCTCCCCACACGTTGATAAGTTTGTTGAACCCACGTTTAATTTTATCTTGGTGATATGCAATATCAGGTGTTAAATATGTGTAAGAACCATCGTTTTTAATAAGCACGCGGTCTTTATCATCACCAAATGTTGTCGAACGGAACCATGTTGCTCCTTCTTCTTCATATACATGACCTTGTTCTTTTAATGTTTCTAGAGCATCATCAATTTTACCGTTTTGATAAAGAGATGTTTCAGAATACCATACATCAAAAGGTACACGGAAGTTCTCTAAATCTATTTTTAATTTTTCCATTTCATATTTTAAGCCGTATTCGCGGAAAAATGCCAGACGTTCTTGTTCTTCCATATTGACATATTTATCGCCTTCTTGTTCTGCAAGTTTTTTTCCGATTTCAATAATGTCTTGACCATGATAACCGTCTTCAGGCATTTCTTTTTCTTGACCAAGAGCTTGCATATAACGAGCTTCAACAGATGATGCGAGGTTATTAATTTGATTACCAGCATCATTAATATAATACTCACGAGAAACTTCATAACCTGCTTTATCTAAAATATTACAGAGAGAATCCCCAACAGCTGCACCACGTGCATGTCCTAAATGTAGACTTCCAGTTGGGTTTGCTGACACAAACTCAACCTGAACTTTTTCGCCTTCGCCAACGTTTGTTTCACCATATGCAGTGCCTGCTTTCAACACAACTGGAATTAAGTCTGTTAAGTAGCTATTATTCATATAAAAGTTAATAAATCCTGGCCCTGCAATTTCTAGTTTCTCAATAGATGCTTTTGTTTTATCAAAGTTTGCTACGATATCTTCTGCAATTGCACGAGGAGCTTTACGTGCAACACGAGCAAGCTGCATTGCCATATTTGTTGCATAGTCACCGTGTGTTTTGTCTTTTGGTGTTTCTAACACAACATCTGGAAGTTGTTCTTCCGTTGCTAATCCAGCTTTTAAAACAGCTTGTTTTACTTCTGCTTTCAAATTCTCCTGCACTTGTTCTACTATATTCATTGCTCTTCTTCCTCCTTGACTGTCACAGTGAGCGCATATTTTCCTGCTTTTTCTCCCTGTAAATATAAATCATATGATAAAAAAAGACGGACTTTCGTCTTGAACTGCTGATATTCAATGTTATGTGTCTCTGTTAAAACATGAAAAATGCCATATGGACTTTTATAAGAACCTTCTGTTTTTTGCTGTTTTTTAAATGTTTGCTTCATTGTTACAGTACCAGAACGGTTCAGAAGTACTTCTACTTTACCAATTTTTAAAAGAGTACGAATTTCTTCGCCATCTTGTTCTTCGTCATACTTAATATAAATGCTGTCTCCCTTTTCATAAAGAAGCCCTTTTGAATTTGTTTTTACAATTTCTTTGCGTGCTCCGTCACGAATATCTGAGACAACTTCTACGCTTACTTTTTTACCTGTTGATGATACGCTCATCTCAACACTTCCTTACAATTCTAGCATAACTATTAACCTTTATAGTATAAGGATTGTTTTCATAAAATTCAATGTGAGGACGCCTTTAATTTCATTTTTTACATTCTCTCGTATTCTAATCAATAAAAGAATATTTACTGTTCACTAGCTTGCTTTTCGCTCACTTTTCAACAAGTAAAGGAAATAGGGAGCTCCAATAACAGCTGTAATAATCCCTGCTGGAATTTCAGTTGGTGGAACAAGTCCTCTTCCTAGACTATCAGATACAAGAAGAATAACAGCCCCACAGAGCGCTGAAGCAGGAAGCAATACGCCTGCTCGATTTCCAACAAGTCTTCTTGAAATATGCGGAGCAATTAAACCAATAAATCCAATTGATCCAACAACAGCTACGCTTAACCCCGTTAAAACGACAGCTACCGCCAAAAGAATATATCGAGTTTTTTTCGCTTTCTCCCCTAATCCAACTGCAACATCGTCCCCTAGAGCTAGAATATTCAGTTTTGAGGAGAGCAGGAAACAGAATGGAATAATAATGAGACACGGGATAAGCAGAACAAGTTCATCCCATCCGCGACTCCAAAGGCTTCCTGTTAACCATACTAGTGTTGTATTCACATCGTCTGGAAACTTAATCATTGTATATTGAATACCAGCCTGACAAATAGCTCCTAATGCCACACCAACAAGCGCAAGCGTGCTCGGTCTCATATTTGTTCGATGCGAGAAAATCATAAGCAAAATAGCAATAATAGAAGCCCCTATAAATGCGGAAATAGGCAATGCTATAAGAGATGAACTTGGCAGTAAGATGATTACAATCGCAGCAGCTAAACCTGCTCCTTTTGTAACACCAATCACATCAGGAGAAGCAAGCGGATTACGTAAGATCCCCTGTAATATTGCTCCTGAAATTCCTAAACAAGCTCCGACAATTAAAGCAATAAGGACGCGTGGAAGTCGATAGTTATAGAGAATAAAGAAATTATCTTGAACACCGAAAAAGAAGGTTTGTAAAACGCTCCAAGGTGAAATATAGATGGAACCAACGCCTAGGCTCATAACGCTAAGTGCAAAAACAATAATGAGTAGGATAAGAATTGTTGAAACCGGATGTTTCTTCTTTATAGCAGTGGTTTTCTTCATGATTTAGCCTCCTTTCCTTTAGTAGCCAGATAGAGAAAGAAAGGGGCTCCAATTAGTGCTGTAACAATCCCAACCGGTGACTCAAATGGATAGGCAATAAATCGTGAGAGTACATCAGCATATACCATTAAAACAGCCCCAAACAAAGCTGAGAATGGAAGAATAATAGTATAATTTCCACTTCCAAAAATCTTTCGTACGATATGAGGAACAATAAGGCCAACAAACCCAATTGGACCTGCTACAGCAACAGAAGAGCCTGCTAAGATAACAACAATCAAGGAAACAAAAATTCGAATTCCTTTCACTTTTAGTCCAAGTCCTTGTGCAACACTTTCTCCTAGTACAAAAATAGAAATGGACTTTGCACAAAGTATGGCAGCTATTAATCCGACAATAGTCCAAGGTAAAATAATTTGCACATGACTCCAATCTTTCCCATCAATTGCTCCAACTAACCAATATAGAACATCTTTTGCCTGCTCACTCATTACAATAAATGCCTGTGTTAAAGACGAAAGAAATAGATGAACAGCCATACCTGCTAAGGCAAGCTTCACATCTGTTATCCCTCCTCCAGAGGCAAATGAATAAACAACAATGCCCCCTAATAGAGCTCCTAACAAAGCAAAATAGATGGTTGTAGAAGATAACATTGCTGGGAATAAAACAAGAGAGCTTACCACAATAAGCGATGCTCCTGCATTTACACCGAATACTTGCGGAGATGCGAGAGGATTTCTTGTTAAAGCTTGCATAAGCGCTCCCGCTACAGCTAAATTAGCTCCTACAATAATAGCTAATACAGCTCTAGGGAGCCGCAGTGTTCGAATGACAACCTGCTCTTTTGAACCATCTGGACTGAATAAAGCACCTATAAATGTACCTACACCTGTATGTGTAGCTCCAATTAGAACACTTCCCATCGTACCAATCACAAGAAGGAAAAGAGCAAGAAGGAAAACACCATAAATTTTTATTTTTGAACTTTTCATTTCAAACACACCACACTTTTACGACTATTTCTCTCTACAAAAAAAGAAGCAAGAAAAGAGTTTTCTTACTTCTTTTTTCATAACTCAATCTTGTTTCTTTTCATCTAGCAACTTATCCATGTCTTTTCCGATATTCTCAGCTGAAATAATACCACGGAAACGAGTCCATAAATCACGGTCAACATTATAGACTTGATTATTTTTCACAGCTTTTAAATTTTTCCAAAGTGGATTATCTTTCCATTCATCTGTTAAAAGCTTTCCTTCATTGTTTGCTAATATCAAGATGTCTGGATCAATTTTTGAAAGCTGCTCTAAGTTCATTTGAGCATAAGCATCTTTTGTATCGATTGGATTTTTAAATCCAAGCTGCTCTAAAAGCTGTCCATCATATGATGAAGAAGTATGAGCTTGGAACGATGTATCACGTACAACTGCAGGTAAAACGGTTGCTTTTTCATTATCTGCAAGTTTTTCTTTTAAATCTTTCATCGTTTGTTTATGTTCTTCAAGACGTTTTTTGCCTTGTTCTTCTTTATTCATTGCTTTTGCAATTGTTGTGAAAGCATCTAGGTTTTCTTCATATGTAGATTCACGGCTTTTTAATACAATTGTTGGCGCAATTTGCTGTAACTCTTTATAAATAGCTTTATGACGCTGTGCATCTGCAATAATTAAATCTGGTTGTAAAGAGCTAATAACTTCTAAGTTTGGCTGCTCACGTGTTCCAACTGAAGTATAGTCCATTTTCTTGTCAACTAACTTTTCAATCATATCTTTTTTATTATCATCTGCAATTCCAACAGGCTCTACGCCAAGAGCATTAAGAGAATCAACAAATGATAGTTCCAATGTGACTACGCGCTTTGGTGTACCCGTAATTTCTGTTTTGCCTAGCTCATGCTGAACAGTTCTAGTTTCCTCTTTACTTGAGCTTTTCTTCTCTTTCTCTTCACTATCTTGGGAAGAGCTACATCCTGCTAATGCCACTATAAAAGTGAGCAAAATGGCTACAAGAGAAAAAGTCCATTTCTTGGTGTTACGAACCATTGTGAATTCCTTCTTTCTACTTAATACTTAATAATGATAACAATTATCAGTGTTATTATCTTACAACCCTTTCACATTGTGGGTCAATCCCTTATAAGTTGTTTATTCGACATAATAACGTATCATTCACTAAATTACTCCAGAAAATGTGAGCTATTTTGATTTATTTCCCAAGAAATTTCTCTTTAGGACCAACTATTTTACACTCTATCTCGTCTTACATTATAGGAGGGATTACTGTGGAAGAAACACAACTAATCAACAGAGCTCAACAAAGGGAGAAAGGGGCTTTTGAACATCTAATGGAAGTCTACGAACCTAGGCTTCAAAGGATTATTAATGCCTATGCCCTTAATAAATACGATTTAGAAGATATTAAACAGGAAACAATCATTCGTATGTTTATTTCTCTTCCAAACTTATTACATCATCGCCCCTTCACTTCCTGGATGAAGAAAATTGCCATTCATACTTCTATTGATTTTTATCGCAAAAAAGACCGAGAAATCCCAATTGAAAATGTACAAGAAATAAAACATCCCCATAAGAAGGAAAGCGAACATTTCTTTTGGATTGCACAAATTCTCGATGAACTAGATAAAAGAAAAAGCCAAATCCTCTCTCTGAAGATTATTGATAATTACACCTTCAGACAAATTAGTCATATTGGAGATCTTACAGAAAGTACAGTAAAAAGTCATTATTATGGTGGCATACAAAAGTTAAAAACAGTTCTTGCAGTAGAAACCATTGGGGAGGTTCAGAATATGTTAGAAACGTTAAAAGAAAAAGCAGTTAGTATGTTCTCTATTCCTTCTAGCTATGACCTTTTGATTGAACAGGAATATTCAGAAGAAATATTATTTGCATGGGAAGATAAAGCTGAAGAAACTGGTTTTATGATCTCTTTTCACCCTAACGGAGAGCTACTCTCTTATTCAAGAGAGATGAATCATACTCATATTCGCTACGCTGAAGAATTGTTATATAAAAAGGTCCTAAAATTCCTCCATGATCAAACAAATTTGTGCCCTCCCCCCTTTTCAAAAGCTTCGCCTATTTTTTTACAAAAAGTATGCGCTTTGAATGGATAATGAAACATAACGGCTATAAAATTGACAATAGCGGCTTCTTTATCGACATTTCGTATGATGGATATGTGATTAATTTTAAAAGATATTGTACAACTAATCCCCGTCATTTCCACACCCCGCAAAAAGAGGTCCATGTAGAAACTGTAAAAGATTATCTTATGAAAGAAACTTCGTGCAATTTGTTTCTTTCAACCTCTAATAACCAAGGGAAGCTTGTTTACAAAATAGAGCCCCCGTTTTATAGCGTTGGGGTTGATGAATATCCTTCACACCCTGTAAAAGAAGAAGACCTAGTCATATCCAAACCACTGAGGTCTGTAAACTCAAGTGCAGAAACTATTGAAGAAATGATTGGGCTAACAAATGAACATGAATATATTCGAGAAAGTAAAGACCCTGGGTTAAGAGGAAAAGTGTTTCGAAAGAAAAATCTTACTCTTGTCTCATCAGATAAAAGCATTGATAACTATATGAGAGAACGAAACGACGAGACCATTAAAATCCAATATAAAGAGAATGGAAAAATAAAAGGAATCTTTTCATTTGAGAACCCTTCTGCCAACTTAAGAAAGAAATACAATCGAAAACAAGGATACGAGCGTGCATTGCAATTTTTGGAGAAAGTGCTTCCATCACATCAAACAATTCTTCGTTTTGGTGGGGTCAGTTATAATACTGATGAATCTTGGGTGCTTGTCACATTTTATCTTACCTCTAATATCCCTTTTGAATATGGGGGAATGATTAATGTTAATGTTTGTCGAAAAACTTTACGGATTGTCTATTATATGGAGCCTGAGACTGAAGTTGATAAGCTTCTTTCTCTACAAGAAGAAACAACACTTATCTCTGCTACAAAAGCCAAAGAAACCCTTCTATCCCTTCTTGAGGTAGAGGCTGTTTGGAAAGAGGATGAAGAGAAGGGTTGCTTTACTTTACATTATCAAACAAATCTATTAGAACCTAACTTTCATTCACGTATGAATGCAAAAACAGGAGAACTTTTGGATTAAAAAAAGGCAGCTTATAAAAAGCTACCTTTTCTAATTATTTTACCCAACCAAGCATCATTTCACGAATAAGTTTGCTTGCTGTATTTGCTGTTTGTTCTGAATTATCATAGATTGGAGCAACTTCTACTAGGTCTCCTCCCACAACATTGACGTTAGAACGTGCAATTTCATGAATCGAAGCAAGAAGCTCTTTTGATGTGATCCCGCCTGCGTCAACTGTTCCCGTTCCAGGAGCATGTGCTGGATCTAATACATCAATATCAATTGTCACGTAAACAGGGCGTCCTGCAAGCTTTGGTAGGATTTCCTTTAACGGCTCTAAAACTTCAAATTTCGAAATATGCATCCCATTTTCTTTTGCCCATTGGAATTCTTCTTTCATACCTGAACGGATTCCAAACGAATACACATTTTCAGGTCCAATATGCTCAGCAATTTTACGAATTGGGGTTGAATGTGATAAAGGCTCTCCTTCATATTCAACACGCAAATCCGTATGTGCATCCATATGAATGATTGCAAGATTTGGATATTTCTTTGCCATTGCTTTCATAACAGGCCATGATACAAGATGTTCTCCTCCCATACCAAGTGGGAATTTTTCATCTTTAAGAAGGTCATCTACATATTCTTCAATCATATCAATGCTGCGCTGGGCATTTCCGAACGGAAGTGGAATATCTCCTGCATCAAAGTACGCTACATCTTCTAATTCACGATCAAGGTATGGGCTATATTCTTCAAGTCCGATTGAAACTTCACGGATACGTGTTGGGCCAAAACGAGAACCTGGACGGTAGCTTACTGTCCAATCCATTGGCATTCCGTAAAGAACAACTTTACTTTCTTCATAACTTTTATGACTTCCGATAAACACATTACCAGAATAGGCTTCATCAAAACGCATTATACTGACTCCCTTCAAACAATAGGAAGCCATGAGAATCCCCATGGCTTTTTCTTATTTTAGTAGATCTGCTACAAATTTAGGTAGAGCGAACGCTGCTTTATGCAGTTCCTTTGTGTAATATTTCGTTTCAATTTCATGGAAGCGTTCTTCACTTACTTCTAAAGGATCATACTTTTTAGAACCAAGTGTGAATGTCCAAAGACCGCTTGGATATGTTGGAATGTTAGCTGTATAAAGACGCGTGATTGGGAAAATTTCCGCTACGTCACGTTGCGCATTTGCAATAAGGTCTGCTTTAAACCAAGGATTGTCTGTTTGGGCAACAAAGATACCATCTTCTTTTAGCGCTTTATAAATCCCTGCATAGAAACCTTTCGTAAATAAGTTTACAGCAGGACCAACTGGCTCTGTTGAATCAACCATAATAACGTCATATGCATTTTCACTTTTTGCAATATGCATGAAGCCGTCGCCAACTTGAACATCTACACGTGGATCTTCTAATTGACCTGCAATTGTTGGTAAATATTTTTTAGAGTACTCGATTACTTTTCCATCAATATCAACAAGTGTTGCTTTTTTCACGCTTGGATGTTTTAAAATTTCGCGGATAACGCCACCGTCTCCTCCACCAACAACAAGGACATGCTCTGGATTTGGGTGTGTGAAAAGTGGTACATGTGCTACCATTTCATGATATACAAACTCATCTTTCTCTGTTGTCATAACCATATCATCAAGAAGAAGCATGTTACCAAACTCTTCTGTTTCTACCATATCTAACTTTTGAAATTCTGTTTGTTCTGTGTGAAGCGTTTTATTAATTTTTGCTGTAATACCAAAATTCTCTGTTTGTTTCTCTGTAAACCAAAGACTCATTATACTTCATCCCTTCTATATCAAATATCCTCTTGTCCACATTAACATTTAGTAGTGTATTCGCAAAATCGAAAAGTACACGTAAAATATGTACGAATTGTTCTTCAGATAAGGAGCTTGTTAACCTTATGTTAAGGCATACTCGCAAGTTTCCCACCTTAGTATAGATTAATCTCGTAAAAAAGCAAGCGTTTTTTGCATGATCTTATTCTATGAAAATTCTTCTAAAATTCAAAGCTATTTTGATGTTTAAAACTCCGTTTTTTTTTCAATACTGTTTTATGTATGAAGAAAACGGAGGTGAATACTTTGGAGCTAAATGCAAGCAAGTATCAGCAGAAGCTCAAAAAAATGGGGCGTCGAGCTATTGCCTTAAGCATTATCCTATTAATCTTATTTTGTATCTCTCTCGGCGTCATGTGGATGATAGCAAAAATTCAAGGAGCTCCTCCTCTATCTGTACCTCAAACGACTATTCTTTATAATGCTGATAAATCTCTCTTAGAAGAAATGCATCATGGCCAAAAAAGATATTGGGTTCCAATTGAAAACATTTCTCCTCATGTTATTCAGGCAACTATATCTGTTGAAGATCAGAATTTTTATAATCATCATGGATTTGATCCCAAACGGATTGCAGGTGCTGCTGTTGCTGACTTAAAAGCAATGGCAAAAGTTCAAGGGGCGAGTACTATTACACAGCAATATGCGCGTAACTTGTTTCTTGAGCATGATAAAACATGGATTCGGAAATTGCGGGAAGCATGGTATACAGTCCGGTTAGAAACGAACTATGACAAAGACCATATTTTAGAAGGATATTTAAACACAATCTACTACGGCCATGGGGTATATGGTATAGAAGCAGCTTCTCGGTACTATTTTAATAAGAATGCTTCAAAACTCACACGTAGTGAAGCTTCTATTCTTGCAGGAATCCCAAAGGGGCCAAGCTACTACTCGCCTTTCAATAACCTAGAGAATGCCAAAGAAAGACAGAAAATCATCTTAGCCGCTATGCAAAAAGAAGGTTTTATTACACAAGAAGAAGAGAAGAAGGCTTTTGCTGCTAAGCTTACCTTTCATGAAATAAAAGAGGAAGAAAAGAAAGATATTGCTCCTTATTTTGTTGATGAAGTAAAAAAACAAGTAAAGGAAAAGCTTCATTTAACAAATGAACGTGAACTTCATGGGCTTCGAATCTATACTACTTTAAATCCAAAGCTTCAAAAGCTTGCTGAAAAGAAAGTGGAAAAAACAATTGATCCTGACTCTTCCATTCAAACAGGATTTATTGCTATGAATCCCAAAACAGGTGCTGTAAAAGCATTAATTGGTGGAAAAGATTATGAAGAAAGCCCTTTTAACCGTGCAACTCAAGCAGTGAGACAGCCTGGTTCAACAATGAAAGTACCGCTCTATTACGCAGCTATTGAACATGGACTCACTCCTTCTACATTATTTAAAAGTGAGCCAACCGTTTTTACATTTGGAAAAGGAACAAAAGAAACGCAATACAAACCAAGCAATTACCATGATTACTATGCAAATGATAATATTACACTGTCACAAGCCATCGCTCTTTCTGATAACATTTATGCGGTAAAAACAATGCAGTATATCGGAGTGGATCAGCTTGTTCAAACTTCCAGAGAAATGGGCATTAAAAGCAACATTAAACCTGTTCCTTCTCTCGCCCTCGGCACCTCTCCTGTTCGTCTAAGTGAGATGGTTAATGCATATGGAATGATTGAAAATGGAGGACGAGAAATTGAACCGACCTTTGTAACTAAAGTGGAATCTTATGATGGAAAAGTACTTTATGAAGCACCAAAAGAGCACAAACAAGTCCTTGATGAAGATGCTGCATATGTGACCACACATCTCATGACGGGTATGTTTGATGAGCGTTTAAATGATTATACAACTGTGACAGGGAATTCCATTAACGAAAAAACAACACATATTTATGGCGGGAAATCCGGAACAACACAAACAGATAGCTGGATGATTGGATTTTCTCCAAGCCTTGTAGCAGGTGTATGGACTGGCTATGACAAAGACCAAACAATGGACAAAGTGACAGAAAGAAGCTATGCCAAAAACATTTGGGTTTCGTTTATGGAAGAAGCCCATAAAGGAAAAACAGTTCAAGCCTTCTCGCCATCTAAAGGGGTTGTAGGCGTTCTGGTGAATCCGGACAATGGAAAGCTTGCTACTAAAGACTGTCCAAATACGAGGCTTACTTATTATGTTAAAGGCACAGAGCCAACGGAGTACTGTGATGAACATATGGAACATACCGAAGAGAAGAAACAAGAAAAACAAGAAAAGAAAGAGGAAGATGGATTTTGGAAAAAAGTCCTTCCTTGGGCATAAAAAAGACGTGGAGCTTAAGCTCCACGTCTTTTTTATGCTTCTAGCAGCGCTTTTTTCAGTTCTGGTTCTGAAGCATTCCAAAGTGCTTCATTATGTCCTTTTAAAAATTCACGCAGTAAGTGTTTTGATTTTTCGTCCATATGATCGACAATAATATGGTGTTTCATTGATTTATCCATCCGATTCACATGTTCTGGAAGAGACTTATATCCACGACGTGCTTCACGGTTAACCGTCATTTCACAAGCTGTTACTCCTGCATAATAAGGAGACTCTGGTTTTCTTCCAATCGTTACCCAAACAAGCCAATAAAACTTATCTCCTGCTGGCACTTCTTCACGGTTTGGCAAAAACTTAATTCCTTTTTCAACGACACTACGAGCATGCATTGCACCGATGTCTACAAAAACCTCTTCATCTTCGAGATCAATGAAAACAGGTGAAACATTATCTAAACTAAGAGCTCCAACACCAAATCCCCCATGACCATCTGTTGGGTCACTTTTAATGATATTAAATGCTGCTTTTTTCTTTTTCGGTTGTTGATCCATAAAAAAACTCCTCCTAGCTTGCTTAATTACATTTCCTAAAGAAAGAACGGACCTAATATACGTTCAAATAACCCCATTACACTCGGTATCCCTTGATTATAGATGGGCGAGATTACATATTGATCAAGGGGTGTAATGACAATGATTAAGAATAGCAAAATTCCGTATGATTCATACTGTTTCATCTTTATACGAATATTTGTTGGTGCTAAATCCTCTAATATTCTATACCCATCAAGGGGAGGAAAAGGCAATAAATTAAAGATGAAAAGAAGAATATTAAGCATAATAAATAGGTTAAAGAACTGATAAAGGTACACATTGTTTGGAGCTACTTGTGCATAAATAAGAATATAAAAGCACAGCGTCCCAATAAAAGCTAATATAAGATTGCTTAGCGGTCCTGCAATGGATACAAGAACACCCGCAAGTCTCGGACGCTTAAAGTTCCGAGGGTTAACAGGAACAGGCCTCGCCCATCCAAATCCTGCAATAATAAGCAGAAGTGTTCCAAATGGATCTAGATGGGAAATGGGTGATAGCGTTAACCTTCCTTCATTCTTCGCTGTTGAATCACCAAATAGATTGGCTATAAAGGCATGCGAGAATTCATGAATTGTAAAAGCTATAATAAGAGTGATTACAACAAAAGGCATTTGTTGTAATGGAAATGCTAAAAACTGTTCCACATCATTTCTCCTCTACACCATATTTTAAATTTCAACTTCTTGCCCTTAGTATACTATATTAGAGTCTTCTCTTCATGCAAATGGAAAGGTATGATTTTTCTTTCTAATTATAAAAGAAAGAGCTACACTAAATAATGATATCTATTTTAAGGAGGAACTAATATGCCATATGTAACAGTAAAAATGTTAGAAGGTCGCACAGATGAGCAAAAACGTGCTCTTGTTGAGAAAGTAACGGAGGCTGTTGTGGAAACAACAGGTGCTTCTAAAGAGAAAGTAGCCGTTATTATTGAAGAAATGAGTAAAAACAACTATGGTGTTGCCGGAAAGCGTATAAGTGATCAATAAAAAAAGAGGCTCTATTCGAGAGCCTCTTTTATAGTGGAGAATGAATTGTCTCACGAAGAGACGAGATATAACTATATGCATCATTAACCTCTTCTTGTGTATAATGCTGTTTGCTTTTTAATGTGAATACTTTTTCCGCCACTTCTTCAGGTGGTAACGTTTCAAAGTAAAGAACGGTTGAAACAAGTTCAAGAAACCTTGAGCTTTGTTCATTCATGCTTTTCACACAATCATTCAAGAAAGGAAAATCTAAATCCTGGTGATGCTCTAGAAATATTTCCCCCTCTTGAGTTAGCTCATAGCGGTACTGCATATAACCACCTTTGTTTTCTTTTACTTCTGTCAAAAACCCTAAATTACAAAGCTCTTCAACTCGAAGCGTCAATTCTTCTGAATATGGTCCAAAAAAATGAAAGTTGTATTTCTCATAAAACGGATAGTCTAGCTTCTTTGCAATAAAAATCATTTTCTGCAGCTTTTTTCGCCCAATAATCTCTCCTGCAGATAAAAACACTTTAATAATTTTAGCATGATCCTTCAACAAGGCCCCTTCAACTCCTATGCTTCAAAAAATTTCATTGGAAGCTTGTCTCTCGTAGCTTTAACGCTCTCTATTTTTAGTCTATTTAATAGAGTATCACGTTCATTTTTGCTCGTCACCCTAGCAAAATCTTAGAAATGTAACGTAAAACTTAAGATTATGCCCTTTTATCTCATTTCTTCAAACAAGAGCTTACGAATTTGCTCCTTGACTTTTCGTTTTGAGGATAGTTGGTCAATTGCATCCTGAGGGAAATAGAGCTTATGATCCGTTCTCTTCTTCCCTGAAATAGCTTCAACAATTTCAGACTGACGAGAAAGCTCACGTAATTCCCCACTTGGCATTAATAAATGGATTGGTAGACGCTCTTCTTCTTCACCAGGACGGTAAAAGTCATATGGAAGATCACTGGATGAATCAATCACTAAATAATAATCTGGATCTATCCCTGCTTTTTTGAAAAGCTGTGTCAGTTCCATCCACATCTTCATTTTCACCTGTGAATTTGGATTGAATTCAATATACTTGAATAAATTGCGGTTAAGAAAACGACGGCAAAGATCTGACAAAATAGCATCATCTTCTTCTTGCCATGTTTGAAAATAAAACATAATAATGGATTCATCTAACTTTACATAATCCTCAACAGTGACTTTTCCTTCAAAAATAGAATAAAAGTGACGCGGAGGCTGCTTGAATTCATAGTTCTTTTCATATAAATGTTTAGCTCGGTGGAGAATTTTCGTTAAAATTACTTCAGCACTTCTTGTTACAGGGTGGAAATAGATTTGCCAATACATTTGATAACGGCTCATAATATAATCCTCAACGGCATGCATTCCACTATGTTTAATAACAACCTGATCTTCCCTTGGACGCATAACACGAAGGATTCGTTCCATGTCAAAGTGACCATAACTAACTCCTGTAAAATAGGCATCACGCTGCAAATAATCCATCCGATCCGCATCAATTTGGCTTGAAATTAAACTAACAACAAGTTTATTTCGATATGTCTTAGCAATTACTTCTGCTACATCTTTGGGGAATCTATTTCCCATTCGGCGTAGAACTGCGTTAACTTCTGTATCTCCTAGAATAATTGCTTGGGTAAAATCCTCATGATCGAGATGAAAAACTTTTTCAAAAGAGTGCGAGAAAGGACCATGTCCTAAATCGTGCAAAAGAGCAGCACAAAGACTTACCAGGCGTTCATTGTTATCCCACTCTTCCCTATCTTGAAAAACATCATCTACAATTCGGCGAATAATTTCATATACTCCTAGAGAGTGATTAAAACGGCTGTGCTCGGCTCCATGAAACGTCATATAAGTAGTTCCAAGCTGGCGAATCCGCCGAAGTCGCTGAAACTCTGCCGTACCAATTAAATCCCAGATCAGTTTATCTCGAACATGAACATAACGATGAACTGGATCTTTAAATACTTTTTCTTCACTTAGTTTTCCACTTGGATATGTCGTCATCTAGTTACCTCTCTATTTTTAAGCTTCTGTTATGTTAATTCCATTCGACAAAAGGTTGTTAATTCCTATATTGACTCTAAAACTTTCGGTTTTAAGATGAGAGAGGAAAAAGAATGAACCTAAACGTGAAAAATCACCCTTGTGAAACAAACAAAGGCGATTTTTATTTCTTCATCTTCTTTTCAACTTTATGAATCAGCTCATCTTCACTCAAAGCTGCAACAGGACGATTATTTACAAATGCAAAAGATTTCTTTCGACCTGGGCCACAGTAAGACTGGCACCCTATTTTAATCTCCGCATTAGGATCTACTTTTTTAAGCTTTGGTACTAACGTTTTTATATCTGTTGCTTGGCAATCATCACAAATGCGAAATTCATTTGCCATTGTTATACCTTCCCTTCTTCACCATACCATTAAACCTAAAGGGTATTTTACCGCTAAATATAGCCTATTGCAAGCCCTACTTGTGCTTAACAAATGTCGGTAAAATTCCTTCTCTACTCCTATAAAAATCCTATTATCTTTCTGCAAGTTTGGTATAAAGTACATTCTTTCTGTCAAACATATAACTAACAACATAATTCTTACAGCAAATAAAAGAAAGAAACTAAGGGAGTTGGTTTTACAATGAAAGAGCGTCAAGATGCATGGACAGAAGAAAATGATTTATTGCTAGCAGAAACAGTGCTTCGTCATGTTCGCGAAGGAAGTACACAGTTGAATGCTTTTGAGGAAGTAGGAGATGAATTAAACCGTACATCAGCAGCGTGTGGTTTCCGCTGGAATGCCGTTGTACGTCATCGTTATGAGAAAGCTCTATCACTAGCTAAAAAGCAGCGCAAACAGCGCCAGCGTGTTCTTGGACAGGAACAGGGTAAAAAGAGATTACTTTATAACCCGCCTGTACCAACGTTAGAAGATATTAGTGAAACAGTATCTACTGATACTTACCAAGAATATGAGTTAATGCCATATGAACAAGAAGATAATCAGCATGAAGTGGAAAGAGAAATGGAAACTAAAAGTATTCAGCAACCTATCAGTTCTCCCCGTGAGGAAGGTAGCGAGATTCATGAAGTTATTCAATTTTTGAGAAACCTAGAAGGTCGTCAAAGCAACTCACAAGCTTACCGAGCAGAAAATGAGCGCTTAAAACGTGAAAACGAGCAGCTTACGCAAGAAAATCTTATGCTAAAATCAAAAGTTGCGAAGCTTGAACAAGATACAACTACTATTCAAGAAGACTACGAAACATTAATGAAAATTATGAACCGCGCTCGACAGTTTGTTCTTTTTGAAGATGATGATCGCCAAGCTACAAAATTTAAAATGGATCGCAATGGTAATCTTGAGAAAATGGCTGAATAATGAATCCCTTTATCACATTCCCAAGGAGAGTGAACGCATCTTATTTCAAAGACGTTCATTCTCTTTTTGGTTTGAGCAAGCAGCGAATAAAACTGTGCTATAATAACGATGTTAAAGCTAGTTAAAGGAGCACATATTATGAATCAAGCCGTAGAGTTATTATCACAGCCAACATGGCGTATTATTGATCAGACAAGTTTAGGTCCTGCTTTTGATGCTCGCCAATCGTTTGCCATGGACGACATGCTTTGCACAGTTGTTGGTTCATTTTCATCCCCACCTACAATGAGATCATGGGTTCATCATCAAACAATCGTTCTTGGTATTCAAGATACACGTCTGCCATATTTGAAAGATGGGCTTTCTTATCTCCATGACCAAGGGTTCAAAGCCATTGTCCGTAATTCTGGTGGCCTTGCGGTCGTGTTAGATGAAGAAGTACTAAACATCTCTCTCCTCTTCCCAGAAGCAAAAATTGATATTGATCGTGGATATGATGCAATGTGGGAACTTATTAAATATATTTTTAAAGATTATAACGTTGAGATTGAAGCAAAAGAAATTGTTGGGTCATACTGTCCTGGTAGCTATGATCTAAGCATTAATGGAAAAAAGTTTGCAGGGATTTCACAGCGTCGTATTCGAAAAGGAATTGCTGTGCAAATCTATCTTTGCGTTGATAGAAGTGGTTCAGAGCGCGCCAAACTTATTCAGCAGTTTTATGAAAGAGCCCTTAAAAAAGAAGAAACTAAATTTACGTATCCAACGATTAAACCAGAAACAATGGCTTCTCTTACAGAACTATTGGGAGAAAAAATGACAGTGAACGATGTAATGTATAAAGTTCTAAGTACGTTGAAATCTCTCGGTAGCAAACTAACAACAAGGGAACTTTCTGAAGAAGAACAATCTCTGTTCCAACAAAATCTACAGCGTATTTATGATCGAAACGAAAAAGCATTTCGATAAAAAAGAAGCTCCTTTATAAAAAGGAGCTTCTTTGCTTTTATTACAGTGCTTGAGCTGAAGTAATAATAGCTAATTTGTACACATCTTCCTCACTGCAGCCGCGTGAAAGATCGTTTACTGGTTTATTTAACCCTTGAAGAATTGGTCCAACTGCTTCAAAGTTACCTAAACGTTGAGCAATTTTGTATCCAATGTTTCCTGCTTCAAGACTTGGGAATACAAATACGTTTGCATCACCTTTTAAAACAGAATCTGGAGCTTTCTTTGCCGCTACTTCTGGAACGAAAGCAGCATCGAATTGGAATTCTCCATCTAACACAAGTGTTGGGTTTTTCTCTTTCGCAATTGTTACAGCGTCTGCTACTTTCTCTGTTTCAGGAGATTTTGCTGATCCTTTCGTTGAGAAGCTTAACATTGCTACTTGTGGTGTAATACCAAACATGTCTGCAGTATTTGCACTTTCAATTGCAATCTCAGCTAAATCTTGGCTGTCTGGAGCAATGTTGATTGCGCAGTCAGCAAATACGTAGCGCTCTTCACCACGAACCATGATAAATACGCCAGATGTCTTTTTCACACCTTGTTTTGTTTTGATGATTTGAAGCGCTGGACGAACTGTATCTGCTGTTGAGTGCGCAGCACCGCTTACAAGGCCATCTGCTTTGTCCATATGAACAAGCATTGTCCCAAAATAGTTTTCATCTAGAAGAATTTTACGTGCATCCTCTTCTGTTGCTTTTCCATTACGGCGCTCTACGAATGAAGCAACCATTTCTTCAAATCCTTCATAGTTTTGAGGATCATATACTGTTACCCCTTCTAAAGATGCATTGATCTCGCCTGCTTTCTTTGCAACCTCTTCCTGGCTTCCAATCACAATTGGAGTTACAAGACCATCTGCAGCAAGACGGCTTACCGCTCCTAATACACGCTCATCTAGTCCTTCTGGAAATACGATACGAATATTTTGACCTTTTACTTTGTCTTTTAATGATGAGAATAAATCACTCACACTAACGTCCTCCTTTAATAGAAATCATTTTTATTTATGTAACATTCCCTCTTTTACTAGGATAGCTCTTTTAAAGTTAAATGCAAAGGAATCTGACAAAACAATGTCGAATTAGTAAAGTTATTTCAATTTTGAATATTCAAAATTAGTGTTTCTCTCTACTACCATAGACCAATCTGAATGCTTGTATGTTTCCCCCTGTTTCCTTTTTTTAACCCTCATTTCACAAAATATTCACCGAATTTATAGGTGTTCAATTCAGAAATATCGGTTAGACTGTGCTATAGTTGGAATAGATGCTAAAAACCCATATATAGGAGTGAAAACATTATGGTAGAACCAGCTCAAACACTAGATGGTTGGTATAGTCTTCATGACTTACGCGCAATGGACTGGGCAGCTTGGAAAATGCTAACGAGCGATGAACGTCAAGCAGCTCTTCATGAATTTCAGGGGCTCATGGAAAAATGGAACAACGTACAAAAAGCAGAGCAAGGAAGCCACGTTGTATACAAGGTAATCGGGCAAAAAGCAGATATTATGTTTATGTTCCTGCGCCCTACAATGGCTGAACTAAATGATATTGAAACAGAGTTTAATAAAACGAAATTAGCCGAGTTTCTAATTCCAACATATTCGTACGTTTCAGTTGTTGAACTTGGCTCATATATGGCTAAAGAAGGAGAAGACCCTTATGAGAACCCACATATTCGTTCTCGTCTATATCCTATCCTTCCTCAAACAGATTATATTTGCTTCTATCCAATGGATAAGCGCCGTCAAGGTGATGACAACTGGTACCGTCTTGAAATGGACGAGCGTAGCAAATTAATGTATAGCCACGGTATGATTGGTCGTCAATATGCTGGAAAAGTAAAACAGATTATCACAGGTTCAGTTGGATTTGATGATTACGAATGGGGAGTTACTTTATTCGCCGATGATGTTTTGCAATTTAAAAAGTTAATTTACGAAATGCGTTTTGATGAAGTAAGCTCTCGTTACGGGGAATTTGGTAGCTTCTTTGTTGGGCATCGTCTAACAGAAGAAGGAATTTCTCCATTTTTCCACGTATAAAATATATGCATAAAAAGCTGAAGAAGGGGTCTTCCCTTCTTCAGCTTTTTCTCGTTTCCATTCTTTAAAAATCATCATATCCCCCCGCTCGCCTACATAATAATGAAATAGCGGCTAAAGAGAATGATATTTAGCTCTGTAAAACCAGTATATATTCGGGCTTATAAGCCTTCTGAAAGGCTTGAAACCTAAAAGCTTATACATTTTCTTTAAGGAGGAATTGGATAATGGCTAAATCAAAATCGTCGAATCAACCTGAGCAAGGAGGGCAAGGATATGGTGCATATCCACCATACTATGCTCCTTACTATGGATTTCCCTATGACCAGTATGGCTTTGCTCCACCTTCTATAAGGCAGGCTTCTGGGCAAATGTCTAGCAACGGAGGGCAAGGACAACAAAGTCAACAAGGACAACAAGGACAGATGGGGCAAGGACAGATGGGGCAAGGAATGGGGATACCGATGATGCCACAAGGTCAAATGGGGCAAGGGCAGCAAGGTGCACCAGGTCAAAACGTTCCAGGGATGCTACCTCTTCAAGAATCTTATATTGAAAATATATTACGTCTCAACAGAGGAAAAGTAGCTACTGTTTATATGACTTTCGAAAATAATAGAGATAAAACATTCAAAGGTGTAGTTGAAGCTGCAGGACGTGACCACATTATTCTAAGCGATCCTCGTACAGGAATGCGCTATATTCTTCTCATGGTTTATCTTGATTACATTACGTTTGATGAAGAGATTGAATACCAATATCCATTTGGAAACTCCACTTCAATTAGTACTTATCCTTCACGCTAAAAAAAACCCTGCTTCTTTAGCAGGGTTCTTTTTATAAAAGTTTAGCAGCTGCAATTACGATTAGAAGCCACGCAACAATGAACGCCACTCCTCCAATTGGTGTAATGGCCCCAAGGATACCGATACCGCTTAATGTTAAGATGTATAAGCTTCCTGAGAAGAAAATAATCCCAACTAACATTACCCAACCTGAGGAAGAAATTAAGCTAGACTGTGGAAATAAATTTGCTAGAAAAGCTACAACGAAAAGACCAAAAGCATGGAACATATGGTACTGTACCCCTGTTTTCCACACTTCTAGATATTTTTCTGAAACTCGGCCTTCTAATCCATGTGCTCCGAACGCACCTAATCCAACAGCAAGCATCGCATTAATAGCTCCCAATATTAAAAATATCTTCATTTTTCTCTCCCCTATGTAGTAAAAAGTATTTGATTTCTACAGTTCTTAAAAGTCAAAAAGACTGTCTCCATTAGATCCATCATTCTCTTCCACTTTGTTTGGTGGATTTGTTGGAGAACCTTGTTGGTAATTAGAAAATGTTTGGATACTTGAAACAGGAGAAGCCTCTGCTTTCTTAGAGATAGACGAAGAAGGAGACTGTTCACCAATAGCAAGTTCACAAAGCGTTTTTATCGCAATTAAATGATCTCGAACTTTGCCACCCTCTCCTGCCGAGTTTTTCTCTTTGGCTTCCGTTACTTCTGTCTGTAATTTATTTAACACATGTTGTATGGAAATATCGGCCATTATTACACCTCATTTTTAGTTTGCTTATCCTTTACTATTGTATCAAAACATTCTTTTCTCCTCTATACTCTTCCTTATTCTCTATTTTCAATTTGCCAATCAATCGGTTCTTGATTTGTTTCCTTTAAGAACTCATTTGTTTTTGAGAAATGATGGCTCCCAAAGAATCCTCTATTTGCAGAAAGTGGGCTTGGGTGAGGGCCTTCTAGAATTAGATGGTGATCTTTTATAAGTGCTTTTTTCTGTCTTGCATTGTTTCCCCATAATAAGAAAACCATTGGCTTCTCACGTTCAGAGAGCTTTTCAATAATTTTGTTTGTGAAGTTCTCCCATCCTTTTCCTTTATGAGAGTTTGGTTTTCCTTCTCTTACCGTTAAGACCGTGTTTAGCATAAGGACTCCTTGTTCAGCCCATTTTACTAAATAGCCGTTGTTTGGAATATAGCATCCAACATCCTGCTTTAGTTCTTTGTAAATATTCATAAGGGATGGTGGTGTTTTCACTCCTGGTTGAACAGAGAAGCTTAATCCATGGGCTTGGCCAGGACCATGGTAAGGATCTTGACCTAATATCACAACCTTTGTATCTTTATAAGCTGTGTAGTGAAGAGCATTGTAGATATCATACATATCTGGATATATCGTTTGTGTTTTGTATTCCTCAACTAGAAACTCACGAAGTTCCTTATAATAAGTTTTTTCAAATTCCTCTGCTAATATCTCTTGCCAATCATTTTTCAAAATGGTCATTTTAACACCTCTCAATAAATTTTTTAAAAATAAAGACAACTGGTAACTTCCTGTTCTTGACTTTAAGCTCTCTTCGCTACCGTATCTCTATCTTTTTACACATAAACTTTACTTTGTCTTATCAAGATTAAGTACAAAATACTTTTAAAGTAAAAGAAAACATGGAATAATAGGTACAAGCCATTAATGAAAGAATACTGTTTTTATAACTCTATTCTTTTTAAAATTATTACATATTTCATACGTAATTCAAAATAAAGTGAGGTTAGAGATGCGATGACAACGAGTTCAAATCCGAAATCAATTATTGTAATCTTTGGAGCTACTGGTGATTTAGCAAAACGCAAGCTATTCCCTTCTATTTACCGCTTATATCGCAACGGGAAAATATCTGAAGACTTTGCTGTTGTAGGCGTGGCAAGAAGACCATGGTCAAATGATACATTTCGTGACAATGTAAAAGAATCTGTTAAAGGGTTAAATGGCAAAGACATTGAGGAGTTTTCTTCTCATTTTTATTATCAGCCATTTGATGTAACAGACCTAGAATCCTATCAGAAGTTAAACAGCTTATTAACAGATCTTGATGAGCAATATCATACTGAAGGCAACCGAATTTTCTATTTAGCAATGGCACCAGAGTTTTTCGGTCCAATTGCAGAAAATTTAAAATCTGAAGGTGTTACAAATACAAATGGATGGTCAAGACTTGTTATTGAGAAACCTTTTGGTCATGATTATCAGTCAGCTGAAGTACTAAACAACCAAATTCGTCATGCTTTTAGCGAAGATCAAATCTATCGTATTGATCACTACCTTGGAAAAGATATGGTTCAAAACATTGAGGTTATTCGTTTTGCTAATGCTTTATTTGAACCGATGTGGAATAACCAATATATTTCAAATATTCAAATTACATCGAGTGAGACACTTGGTGTTGAAGATCGTGGACGCTATTACGAGACGTCTGGTGCCCTGCGTGACATGGTTCAGAACCATATGCTACAAATGGTGGCACTTCTTGCAATGGAACCCCCAATTAACTTAACAACAGAAGAAATTCGTAGTGAAAAAGTCAAAGTACTACGCGGACTTCGCCAAATTTCTGCGGAGAATTTAAATGACTATGTTGTACGCGGACAATACGGAGCTGGTGTTGTTGAAGAGGATAATGTAAAAGGCTATCGAGAAGAAAACGCAGTTGACGAACAATCAAATACAGAAACATTTGTTGCAGCTAAGCTCATGATTGATAACTTCCGCTGGGCTGGAGTGCCATTCTATATTCGTACAGGTAAACGTATGAGAGAAAAATCAACAAAAATTGTTGTTCAATTTAAGGATCTACCAATGAATCTTTATAAGAATAAAGGAAAAAGCATTCATCCAAATTTACTTGTTATTCATATTCAACCAGATGAAGGTATTACGCTTCACTTAAATGCACGCAAAGAAAGTGGTGCTGATCCTTCAACTTCTACACCAATTGAACTTGATTACTGCAATAACTGCGGAGATAAAATTAATACGCCTGAAGCTTATGAGCGTCTTTTATATGATTGCATGAATGGAGATGCAACAAACTTCACGCATTGGGAAGAAGTAGCCCTTTCTTGGAAATTTGTTGACAATATTTCAGCAGCATGGGCGAATGAAAAAGCAACAAACTTCCCAAACTATGAATCAGGATCAATGGGACCAAAAGAAGCAGATGCTCTTTTAGCAGAGAATGGTTTCCACTGGTGGGATATTAACTCGCACAAAGGTTTTTAATTACTAGCATAGAAAGTGAGAGGAGTTTCTCAATGAAGTTTTATGATGTGACAATGTCGATTCATGAAAGTATGATGGTTTATAAAGATAAAGCAGAAAAAAAGCCAGTTTTTAATACGAGTACGAACGGTCATGTAACAGAAACGAAAATAACGATGGATGCCCATACAGGTACCCATATAGACTCTCCTCTCCATATGATTAATGAGGGAGACACATTTGAAACGATCCCTCTTGATCGTTTTATCACAAAATGTAAAGTCCTTGATTTGACCACTGTTGAAGATGGAATTACGGCACGCCACCTCGAGCCTTTTGAGATTGAACAAAATGACTTTCTTGTTTTAAAAACAACTAATTCTTTTCATGAGAAAAATGAATTTGATCATGAATTTGTTTACTTAAAAGAAGATGGTGCAAAGTATCTGATTGATAAAGGTATTAAAGGTGTTGCTACAGATGGTCTTGGCATTGAACGTAGCCAACCAGATCATAGTACACACCGCTCTCTCTTTAAAGAGAAAATCGTTATTATGGAAGGCTTCTCTTTAAAGGATGTACCACAAGGAGAATATTTGATGATTGCTGCACCTATTAAAGTAACCGGTATTGAAGCAGCTCCTGCTCGTGTTTTCCTTGTTGAAGGAATGGAAGATATCGATATCCAATTTGCATAAAAAAAGACGCTCAAGCTTGAGCGTCTTTTTTACGTTTATTTTTCTAACCATTCTGTATGGAAAATACCGTCTTTATCAATACGTTGATACGTATGTGCACCGAAATAATCACGCTGCGCTTGAAGTAAGTTTGCTGGTAATGTTTCTGTGCGGTAGCTATCATAGTAAGCTAGTGCACTAGAGAATCCTGGTACAGGAATTCCGTGTTTTACAGCAAGAGAAATCACTTCACGTAACGCTGATTGGTAGCCTTCCACAATCTCTTTGAAATATGGATCCAGAAGTAAGTTTGTTAGAGCTGATTCACGATCATATGCATCTTTAATTTTTTGTAGGAATTGTGCGCGAATAATACAACCACCACGGAAGATCATAGCGATATCTCCGTAGCTTAAGTTCCAATCGTACTCTTCAGATGCTGAACGCATTTGTGCGAATCCTTGAGCATATGAACAAATCTTACTCATATAAAGAGCTTTACGGATAGCTTCTACAAATTCAGCTTTATCCCCTTCAAATGCTGAAGCTTCTGGTCCGCTTAGTACTTTACTTGCTTTCACACGCTCTTCTTTCATTGCAGAAAGGAAACGTGAAAATACAGATTCTGTGATAATCGGAAGTGGTACACCTAGGTCAAGAGAGCTTTGGCTTGTCCATTTTCCTGTTCCTTTTTGACCTGCTGTATCTAAAATCACGTCAACAAGTGGTTTACCTGTTTCTTCATCAACTTTTGTGAAGATATCAGCAGTAATTTCGATAAGGTAGCTGTCAAGCTCACCTTTATTCCATTCAGAGAATACTTCATGCAACTCCTGTGCCTCTAGACCTAAAAGATTTTTCATAATGAAATATGCTTCACAAATCAGCTGCATATCGCCATACTCAATTCCATTATGAACCATTTTTACGTAGTGACCTGCTCCATTTGGTCCAATATATGTGCAGCAAGAATCGCCATCAACTTTTGCTGAAATAGCTTCTAGAATAGGCTCTACAAGCTCGTACGCTTCTTTTTGTCCACCAGGCATGATAGATGGTCCTTTAAGCGCTCCTTCTTCCCCACCTGAAACTCCTGTTCCAATAAAGTGGATCCCTTCTTTTTCAAGCTCTTCATTACGACGAATTGTATCTTTAAAGAATGTATTTCCGCCATCGATTAAAATATCTTCTTTATCTAAATAAGGCTTTAATGATTCAATTGTTGCATCTGTTGCTGGTCCTGCTTTAACCATTAACAAGATTTTACGTGGTTTTTCAAGAGAGTTAACAAACTCTTCTACGCTATATGTACCAACGAAATTTTTACCTTCTGCTTCATTTTTTAAAAACTCTTCTGTTTTCTCTGGAGAACGGTTAAAAACAGAAACTGAATACCCTCGACTTTCAATGTTAAGAGCAAGGTTTTTACCCATAACAGCCAAGCCAATAACACCAATTTGTTGTTTTGACATACTTTCTCTTCCCTTCTGTAATTAAAATATAGAGTGAATTTGCCCTAGCACATTTTGCATAGGCAAAACGTTATTTTAAAAGCACCCATCCTGAAGCTTTTAAAACATTTTCGTTTTGTTGAACATACCACAATAAAAGTTCACTTTTCAAGCAGGATAAACTAGCTTGTAAAGATTGTCTATTATAACATGTGCCATGATACTTCTATTGTACACATTTTTCAGAAAAATTTCTTCTTTTCTTCCTCTATATGAAAGATTATTTTATTTTTTTAGCAAAAATAGATTTTAAAAACATTGTTTTAATTTCTCTTTACACAGAACCTTTTATTTTCTTGTATACTGTTTGTAAAAGCTTCGATAAATGAGGGGAAATTTATGAGTATAAAACAACACGATCCGTTCCAATCTAATTTTGACTCACTAGATGAGTTTGCTGACCATATTAGTGATGTATTAAAGTGTCCTATTACAATTGAAGATGCGAACCATCGACTTTTAGCTTACAGCACACATCAAGATGAGATTGATCCTGCTCGTATTTCTACAATCATAGGTCGACGCGTTCCTGAAAAAGTAATTAATAACCTTTGGAAGCAAGGAGCTATTCCTGCCCTATTACAATCAAGAGAGCCTATTCGAGTAGAGAATATTAACGAGATTGGTCTTGGCAACCGCGTAGCAATTTCTATTTGGAAAAATGACGAAGTTCTTGGTTTCATTTGGGCCCTTGAAGTTTACCATAAACTCCAAGACTCAGAACTCATTCTGTTAAAGAGTGCGGCAAAAGCGGCAAAAAACAAACTATTGCAACTACAAATCCGCAAAAATAAAAAAGAAGAGAGATCTCAAGAGCTTTTCTGGAAGATAATCACAGACCATGTAAAAGAAGCAGATGATGTTCACATGCAATTTCAGCAAGTGCAACTTACACCCCCAACTTTATTTTCCGTGCTTGTTTTTCGTTTTCACCAAGAAATCACGGATGATATGGAAAGGAAGCTTTCTTATCTTCTTCAAACAACACAGCAAGTTCAAGTTTCTTTATATACAACAGATTTTAATAAATTAATTTTGCTTATCTCATTAAAAAATCGATCACAGCCTCTTCAGCAATGTGAAAACTTCATTGAACACTTCACAAAACAAACCGTAGAACGATTTAACCTTTCATTGGCTGATGCGAGCAGTGGGAATATATATGAATCCCTTGACTGTATTTCAAAAAGTTACAAAGAGGCGCTTACTGTTCTTTCTATAAAGAAACGATTTCCAAAAGAAACTCAGTCCATTTACACTTATCAATCATTAGGTATTTACCAATTTTTAGATGTATTATTAGAAAAAAGACAAAGAGATGGATTTACAAACCAGACGGTAGAAAAACTTGTCTCATATGATCAAAAACACCAAAGCAACTTAGTTGAAACAATTGAGATTTTTCTTGATCGGGATCAGAACCTTCATGAAGCAGCAAAAGCATTAAACATTCATATTAATACACTTAATTATCGTCTAAAACGAATTCAAGAAATTGGAGAGCTCAATTTAAAAAATCCTAATCAAAAGATTACCCTATACCTTGATATCAAACTTGCACGTTATGCTGAAAGTCTTCATTTGTGATTTTACACAAATGAACGGAAAATCTTTCTCTAAATACAACAAAGATGATTCCAATAATTCTGCTATATACTATAGATATAGTAATTCACTTACTACATTATCAGAGGAACACTTGTTTCTCTCATATAAATATAGAAAACGCTTACATCGAAAGGGGTATAATAATTATGATTATCGGAGTACCAACAGAAATTAAAAACAATGAGAACCGCGTAGCACTTACACCTTCTGGAGTTGTTCAACTTGTAGCACATGGACATCGTGTCTTAGTTGAAGAAAATGCTGGCGTTGGCAGTGGATTTGTAAATGAGGATTACCTACAAGCAGGTGCTGAGATTATTGCAAAAGCAAAAGATGTCTGGGCTACTTCTGATATGATTATGAAAGTAAAAGAACCTCTGCCAAGTGAATATGACTACTTTAAAAAAGGACTTATTCTATTTACTTACCTTCATCTAGCAGCTGAGCCAAGCCTTGCTGAAGCATTGAAGAATAAAGGCGTTACAGCTATTGCTTATGAGACTGTTGCAAGTAATGGAAAACTTCCTCTTTTAACACCTATGAGTGAAGTTGCAGGACGAATGGCTGCTCAAATTGGTGCTCAATTTTTAGAAAAGCCTAAAGGCGGAAAAGGAATTCTACTATCAGGCGTTCCTGGCGTAAATCGTGGAAAAGTAACAGTTATTGGCGGTGGTGTTGTTGGAACAAACGCAGCTAAAATTGCAGTTGGCCTAGGAGCAGATGTTACAATTATCGATCTTAACCCTGAACGTTTACGTGAGCTTGACGATCTTTTTGGAAGTAACATTCAAACATTAATTTCAAATCCTGTTAATATTGCTAGCGCTGTTGCACAGGCTGATCTACTCATTTGTGCTGTTCTAATCCCAGGTGCTAAAGCTCCGACTCTTGTGACAGAAGACATGGTAAAATCAATGTCAAAAGGATCTGTGATTGTAGACGTTGCTATTGACCAAGGCGGTATTGTAGAAACAGTTGACCATATTACAACACACGATAATCCAACATATGAAAAACACGGCGTTGTTCACTATGCTGTAGCAAACATGCCTGGCGCTGTTGCACGAACTTCAACAATTGCTTTAACAAACGTAACCGTGCCATATGCTTTGCAAATTGCTGACAAAGGAGTTCAAAAAGCAGTTGCGGAAAATGAAGCATTAAAACTTGGTGTCAATGTAGCAAATGGTGAAATTACATTTAAAGCTGTTGCTCATGATCTTGGTTACACATATGTACCTGTTGAAACAGCTCTTTTAAACGGATTTGCTTCTGTATAATTTCAGCATGAGAGAAACTTCTCTCATGCTTTTTTGTTTCTCGGAAGATTAATCCTCTTCTATGAAAAACACCCTATTTATTGATATAATAGAATATAGAAGCACACTATAAAGATAACTTTTGCTTGGATGCAAGGAGGCTTTTTATCATTATGAAAAAAGTATTAACAATTGCTGGTTCTGACACGAGTGGAGGCGCAGGTATACAAGCTGATTTAAAAACCTTCCAAGAGCGTGAAGTGTACGGCATGACAGCTCTAACAACTATCGTTACGATGGATCCAAAAAACACATGGTCTCATAACGTATTTCCTATAGATATTAATACGCTAAAAGCCCAGCTTTCTACAACTGTTGAAGGCATTGGAATTGATGCAATGAAAACAGGCATGCTTGGTTCTGTTGAAATTATCAACCTTGTAGCAGAAACAATTGATAAATATAATTTAAAAAACATTGTTATCGATCCTGTAATGGTTTGTAAAGGAGAAGATGAAGTCCTGCACCCTGAAACAGCAGAAAGTCTGCGGGATACGCTTACTCCACGCGCAACAGTCGTGACACCAAATTTATTTGAAGCAGGTCAAATTAGCGGCCTTGGAACTCCTACAACAGTAGAAGAAATGAAAGCTGCAGCTGAAAAAATCCATGCTCTTGGGCCACAGCATGTGTTAATTAAAGGTGGTGGAAAGCTACAGCATGATAAAGCAGTTGACGTTTTATATGATGGCAAAACGTTCGATGTGCTTGAAGGTGAGCGTATTGATACACCGTATACACATGGAGCAGGCTGTACGTACTCAGCTGCTATCACAGCTGAACTTGCTAAAGGTAAAGACGTGAAAGAAGCTATTTTAACAGCAAAAGAGTTTATTACAGAAGCAATTCGTGATTCTTTCCAATTGAATGAATATATTGGACCTACAAAACACAGTGCATATCGCAGCAAAGAAAAGCAGAACGTTTAAAAAGGATGAGGGAAATTCCCCTCATCCATTTCTTATATAAAGAAAAACCTCAGCTCAAATGAGCCGAGGTTTTTTTGTATTAATGATTGTGCATTCCGAATGACATAACCCAAACAGAACCTGCAACAATTACAATTGCAATAAAGAATGCATACACCATATTCCCAACCTGTACAGCACCTTCTCCTTCTCTTAAGTGCATGAACAGCACGAGCTGCATACCAGCCTGTAAGAAAGCAAGAATAAGCATAACAGTAAGAATAGCAGTGTTTGAGAAACCTGAACTAAAGGCTACCCATACGGTGATCAGTGTAATAACGATCGACAGGATAAAGCCGATAACAAGCTTCCAAGGAAACCCATCATGATGCTCTTGTGCATATCCTTTTCCAGCCATGATTATAACACCATCCCTGATAAATAGACTAGCGTAAAGATAAATAACCAAACGATATCTAAGAAGTGCCAGTAAAGACCGATAATGAATACTTTACGAGCAGTTTTTGGTGTAAATCCACGCTGTTTTAATTGAATCAAGATACACGTTAACCAACCGATACCGATTGTTACGTGAAGTCCGTGCGTTCCTACGAGAACAAAGAATGCTGATAAGAAAGCACTTGTCTTAATTGACACACCTTCGTGTCCAATATACTCATAGAACTCAAAAATCTCACAGCCCAGGAATCCAAGACCAAGAGCCATTGTAATTAAAAGCCATGTTACCATTGCTTTCATCTTTTGAGCTCTTAAATAATGGATAGCCATACTTCCTGTAAAACTACTTGTTAAAAGTAGGAACGTCATTAAAAGAACGATCTCTGGTTTAAACAAGTCAGCTGAAGTTGGTCCATTTGCTGGACGAGAATGTAAAACCATATATGTTGCGAATAGTGTTGAGAACAGGGCGATCTCGGCTCCAAGGAAGATCCAGAAGCCAAGAATGGTCATTCTGTCCTCGCCTTTGGAATATTCAAGCGGCGTATTAGCATCATGTGCGTGTGTAGATTCTGCTGCCATGCGTTACGCCCCCTTTCCGATTCGTTGTGTTCGTTTAATTTCTTCAACGCTGACATAGTAGCCATCGTCATAATCGAAGGAACGAATAACCATACAGATTAGCATACCTGCTAGACCTGGAATAGCCATCCAGTACCATTCAAATACAAGACCGAAACCAGCAATGAACAAGAGGACTGACATGATAACACCTAAGCCAGAGTTGCTTGGCATATGGATTGGTTTTAAGTCTTCCTCTTTTACTTCACGAGCAGCTTCAAAGCCTTTTTCTTTCTTCTGATACCAATACTCATCTAAGCGAGTCATTTTTGGTGTTGTAGCGAAGTTGTAGAATGGTGGTGGTGAAGAAACCATCCACTCAAGCGTACGACCATCCCATGGGTCACCAGTAAGATCGCGTTCACCATGACGAGCACTGTAGTAAATGCTATATACAAGTACAATGAATCCTAGACCCATTCCAACAGCACCGATAGATGCAATAACGTTTAATGGAGTCCAGCCAAGACCTGCTGAGTAAGTGTACATACGACGTGCCATTCCCATTAGACCTAAGAAGTACATTGGGAAGAAACATACGTTAAATCCAATCATAAATAACCAGAAACTAATTTTTCCTAAACGTTCGTTAAGCATATGACCGAACATTTTTGGATACCAATAATATAGACCTGCGAAACAAGCAAAAACTGTACCAGCGATTAATACGTAGTGGAAGTGGGCAATAAGGAAATACGTATTGTGATACTGATAATCAGCTGCAGCCATTGCAAGCATAACCCCTGTTACTCCACCGATAACAAAGTTCGGGATAAATGCTAGTGACCACATCATCGCAACGGTCATCTTAATGCGCCCTTTGTAGAGCGTAAATAACCAGTTAAATATCTTAACCCCTGTTGGGATTGCAATTGCCATCGTTGAAACAGAGAAGAACGAGTTAACGGCTCCGCCTGCTCCCATTGTAAAGAAGTGATGGACCCATACAAGGAAACTTAAACCTGCAATAGCAATCATTGAGAATACCATTGCTTTGTAACCAAATAATGTTTTACGTGCAAACGTACAAACGATTTCCGAGAAAATACCGAATGCAGGTAAAATAACAATATATACTTCAGGATGTCCCCAAACCCAGAACAAGTTAGCCCAAAGCATAGGCATACCGCCATCTCCTAAGTTAAAGAAGTTGGCATCAAATAGTCTATCAAATGTCATAAGTGCTAATGCCACTGTTAAAACAGGGAAAGCAAAGATAATAATGATAGCTGTAATAAGCGTTGACCAAGTGAACATTGGCATTTTCATTAATGTCATACCTGGTGCGCGCATTTTTAGGATTGTAACTAAGAAGTTAATACCTGTTGCAAGTGTACCGATACCGGCAATCTGTAATCCTAACAGGTAAAAGTTTTGTCCAGGGCCTGGGCTTAACTCATTGCCAGCTAGAGGCATATAAGCTGTCCAACCTGCATCTGGTGATCCCCCGATAACGAAGGAGATATTGAAAAGCATTGCCCCCATAAAAAACGACCAGAAACTAAGTGAGTTTAAAAATGGGAATGCTACGTCACGTGCACCAATTTGTAGTGGTACAGCAACGTTAATCAAACCAATTAAAAATGGCATAGCCATAAACAGGATCATAATAGTCCCGTGTGTTGTAAAAATTTCATTGTAATGTGAAGAGCTTAAGAACTCTGTCTCTGGAAGTGTGAGTTGAGCACGCATTAAAAGGGCATCCACTCCACCGCGGAAAAGCATTAGCACCGCAGCAATGATATACATGATACCAATTTTCTTATGATCTACGGATGTAAGCCATTCTGTCCAAAGCCATTTCCACTTCTTGAAGTAAGTTAAAACAAAGATGATACCTAAAGTGGCTAATACGATGGAAACATCCGCGCCATAAATTAGCGGATCACCTGTGACGAAAAATTCATCGAGCTTCATCTCTTAGCTTCCTCCTTCCGCTGTACTAGCAAAAATTATATGTTGCGTTATGAAACTGTTCATGATGAAAAGCTTAAAGATTAATGACTGCTATGGTCCATGCCTTCCATGTCCATGCCTTCTTCATGACCTTCATGATCTTCTGCAGCCTTGTTATAAGTGTCTTGTTTTGCATGGTCAACAAAGTCTAAATGCGTGTTTGAGAAAGACTTACGACCCATAACGCTCTGTTTTAGAATCTCTTTGTTGTACTCTTTTTCGGTAAGCTTAGGAGCCGTATCTTTTACTTCATCAGCCCACTCTTGGAATTCTTCTGGTTTTTGAGATTCTACTTCGAATTCCATTTGTGCGAAACCTTCACCATTGAAGTTAGCGTTACGTCCCATGTAAGTGCCTTCGTGATCTGCTTGTAAATAAAGCGTTGTTTCCATACCTGCCATTGCATATTTTTGTCCACCAAGCTCTGGAATCCATAGAGCCGTCATTGAATCAGCAGATGTTAACTTAAATTCAACTGGTCTATCTTCTGGAATGTTTACATAGTTAACCGTCTCAATTCCTTGTTCAGGATAACTAAAAATCCATTTCCAGTCAGCTGATGTTGCATAGATAACAAGAGGTTCTTGTTGTTCTTCTGCATTTGCAGCTTGTGGTGGTTTCTCTAAGTCAAAGATAGCTTTGACTGTTGGGATAGATAGTGCAATAACGATGATAATAGGAATACCAGTCCAGACGATTTCAAGGAATGTATTTCCGTGTACCTCTGGTGGCTCGTAATTCATATTATCTGGTCTTTCACGATACTTAATAAGAACTACAGCAAATAAAACGAAAACAACCACAATGATAATAAGCATAAAACCAATCGACCACATAATTAGGTCATATTGAGTTTGAGCCACTGGTCCTTGTGGGTTTAATACACCCATCTTTAGATCACAGCCACTCAATAAAAAGAGAATAGCTAGAGCAGACAATGAGATCCACTTGCGACTCACTTTTTGAAGCTTTTTCATGGATGTTCCTCCTTTCCTTTGTTTTAAAAAAGGATATTATAAAATTTTAAACCTCAACTACCCCACTTACTATTTATGGAAGTCGAGTAGAGTAATATAGTAGAAGACAAAAAAACACAACGTTTTATTTACCTATCCACAATACCACATATTTTACGACATTAACTTTCTTTTGACTAGTCGTCAAAAAATGATAATTAATTTGTCACAAATAAGTCACAAAATGTTCATCATTTATCCTTTTTTGTCCAAATAATGTAATATCATGTCTGTTATTGTCGCCTTTTTTTCTTGTTTTGGCAAGAAAAAACTGCTCATTTTCTGAGCAGCTTTTCAACTATTTTACTTGAAAGAACTCATCATAGCTCTTTGCTAACTTTTCAAAAGTTAATTCTTCTGTTTTTTCGACATAAAGGTCGGCATTTTTCATCATTTCGTCCTCCCCTACCCCAACTGAAAACATATTTGCTTTTTGAATTCCTTCAAGTCCTGCTCGTCCATCTTCTATTGCTATACAATCTTGTGAAGGAATTTGTAATTGACGTGCAGCAGTCAAAAAAATCTCGGGATTTGGCTTTCCTTTCTTAACTTTTTTCACATCTACAATATGATCAAAATATGATGAAAGCCCAATCTTCTCTATTAAATATGGGGCATTGGAGCTTGAGGACGCAACTGCTGTTGGAATTCCCCTCTTTTTCAACTCTCCTAGGAGTAATTGAATTCCAGGACGCACAACTTTTTCATCCAGGTTTTGAATGAGCTTTTTATATTCTTCATTTTTCTGTTCCCCTAGCTCATAGACTTCTTGTTCACTATAGGGTCTAGTACTGTCTTTTAGAAGCGTCATGATGGTTTGCTTCCGATTTACGCCTTGAAGTCGCTGATTCATTTCGGCCGTAAAAGTAACACCTAACTTATCCGCAATTACTTTTGTTGCTTTATAATAAAGGGGTACAGTATCCACAATAACGCCATCAAAGTCAAAAATAACAGCCTGTATTTTCTTCATCTTTCTCCCCTCCCCTATTCTTCATTTTTAAATATATTATTTTTCTTCTTTCGGAATAAACTCATAAATTTTTCCGCTCCTGATGCTTTCCACAAGCCTATGCAGCCAGGCATAATAAGGTTTTGAATCCTCAAGTTGATGATATAAATCCCTTGCTTCTGCCTGAAGATCTTCTTCAAGCTCCTTCATAATTAAGACATTTTTAATTTCCTCTTGAGCTTGTTCAATAGCTTCTAAATTTAGTTTTACTTCCCTCTCCCATTTATGAGTAAAGAAATTAGCAAAAAAGTGAAAGAAATCTTTTTCAGCAACATACGTATGCTTTCTACTTCCCTTTATGAATGTTTTCTTCACAATATCAAGCTCTTGTAGTCTTCTTACTCCTGTACTCATACTCGGCTTGCTCATCCCGAGCTTTTCTCGCATCTCATCAAGCGTCATATCGTTCTCAAAATACATTGTTCCAAACAAATTTCCAACACTTCCAGTTACCCCATACAAGTCCATTGTTTCAGCAATTGACTCTGTTACAAGACCCTTCGCATGTTCAATGGAAGCTCTTGCTTTTTCAGTCATCTTCCCTGCATCACCTTGTTCCATTGTGTCTCCTCCTCTATATAATCGATTTAGAATTTATATTTAGAGTTTTCAAGTCAGCCCTATATTAGCCGGTGCACTTCTATGGTTATAGACATTTATCAATTAGTTTACTTCCCTCTGTTAAAAAAGAAAACTCTTTATCATTATAAGTTCATTTATAAAAAGTGAAAATAATATCAATTACGTTAAATTTTTTCTTAATAAATTTATATTGATAATTTATCCAAAACAGACTTCCATTCCAGATTAAATCTTTATTTATAGGGGTTATTGAGTTGAATAGTTCTTCTTTGACAAGAAATGATTGCCATGTTACGTTGTTAAATATAAACTTTGTTAAAAATATTCTTAACAAACTTTACAATTCGTAAGGAGGAGTGAAGAGATTGGAAACAAAGAAAATGTTTATCAATGGTCAATGGATTGAGGCCAAAAGTGGGGAAACAAGAGAAATTATTAATCCGTTCAATCAAGAAATGATTGCTAAAGTTTCAGAAGGCAATGAGGAAGACACAAAAGAGGCGATAAAAGCAGCAAGAACTGCTTTTGACGAAGGTGAATGGTCTTTTATACCTGCCAATGAACGCGGTTTGATTGTTCAGAAGATTGCATCTCTTATTCGTCGTGATCATGAAGAACTAGCACAACTTGAAACATTGGATACAGGAAAAACTCTTGAGGAAAGTCGAGCAGATATGGAAGATATCGCGAATGTATTTTCTTACTACGGAGGGCTTGCGGACAAAAATGGTGGTGAAGTCATCTCCTCCCCTCTTCCACATTCACAAAGTAGAGTAGTTCGTGAACCTGTTGGGGTTTGTGGCCAAATTACACCATGGAATTATCCTTTACTCCAAGCATCTTGGAAACTTGCGCCTGCTCTCGCTGCAGGAAACACACTTATTATGAAACCTAGCGAAATCACTCCACTCACAACAATTAAAGTATTTGAATCTATGGAAGAAGCAGGAGTACCTAAAGGTGTAGTAAATCTTGTGCTTGGAAAAGGAAATACGGTTGGTGCTGAACTTTCTTCAAGTACAGAAGTAGATCTTCTTTCTTTTACAGGTGGAATTGAAACTGGCAAAGAAATTATGCGATCAGCAAGCTCTAACGTAAAGAACATTGCTTTAGAGCTTGGCGGAAAAAATCCAAATATCGTTTTTGCTGATGCGGATTTTGATACAGCCGTTGATCAAGCTTTAAACGCAGTCTTCTTTCATGGAGGGCAAGTATGTTCAGCAGGTGCTCGCCTGCTTGTTGAAGAAAGCCTCCATGATAAATTTGTTGAAGCACTAATTGAAAAAGCTAAACGCATTAAGCTCGGAAATGGATTTGATGAAGGAACACAAAGCGGTCCTCTTATCTCAGCTGAGCATCGTGAAAAAGTTGAAAGCTATGTGAAGATTGGTAAAGAAGAAGGAGCTACACTAGCGCTAGGAGGAGAACGTCCAAAAGCTGAAGAGCTACAAAATGGTTTCTTCTACTCTCCTACTATTTTTACAAACTGCACATCGAAGATGCGCATTGTGCAAGAGGAAGTCTTTGGTCCTGTTCTTACGGTAGAGAAATTCAGTTCAAAAGAAGAGGTAGTGAAATTAGCAAATGATACAATCTACGGACTTGCAGGTGCTGTTTGGTCTAATGACATTACAAAAGCTGAGTATGTAGCAAACCGCCTTCGCGTGGGTACTGTTTGGATTAATGACTTTCACCCATACTTCGCTCAAGCTCCTTGGGGTGGCTACAAACAATCCGGAATCGGTCGTGAGCTCGGTCATACTGGATTAGAAGAATATACAGAACTTAAGCATATTTATCGAAATACAAAACCAGAGCCTGTTGGCTGGTTCAAATAATTTTTCACTATTCTAAGGAGGTTTTTTAGTATGACACTAAATATGAAAATTGAACATATGACAAAATTTCACCAGTTTGAGATCCCTACAGCAATCAAACACGGTATTGGAGCAATTAACCACCTAGGTGAAGAAGTAAAAAAATTAGGCGTATCAAAGGCTCTTTTAGTAACAGACCCTGGTATCTACAATGCAGGTGTTGTTGATCCTGTAATCAAGAACTTAAAAGAAGAAGAAATTGAAGTTGTTTTATTTAACAAAGTAGAACCAAATCCACCCGTTCGACTTGTTGCAGAAGGTTCTTCTCTTTATAAAAAAGAAGAATGTGACGGCCTTGTAGCAGTTGGTGGTGGAAGCTCTATGGATACAGCAAAGGCAATTGGAGTAGAGGCAACACATCAAGGCTCTGTATTAGATTACGAAGCTGCTGAAGGTAAAAAACCACTTGAAAATCGCATCCCACCATTAACAACAATTCCAACAACAGCTGGAACAGGGTCTGAAGTAACGCAGTGGGCTGTTATTACAGATGAAGAGCGTGAATTTAAATTTAATACTGGTGGGCCGCTTATTGCTGCTCACCTTACAATTATTGATCCAAAACTTCATGTATCAATGCCTCCACGTGTTACAGCAATGACAGGTGTTGATGCGTTAGCACACGCCATTGAATGTTATACAATGAAATTTGCTCAACCAATTACAGACGCTGTTGCACTAATGGCAATGGAGTATGCTGCACATTACATCCGTCGTGCTTATGCAGATGGGGAAGACCTTGAAGCAAGATATGGAATGGCCCAAGCAGCTATGCTTGCTGGTCTTTCGTATGGCAGTGAATCAGCAGGAGCAGCTCATGCAATGAGCCAAACATTAGGCGGAATTATTCCAGTTGCTCATGGAGAATGCGTAGCAGCTATGATGGGCCCAGTGATGGAGTTCAACTGGAAAGGAAACCCTGCTAAATTTGCACGTATTGCTAAAGCATTTGGAATTGATACAAGTAACATGACAACAGAAGAGGCAGCAAAAGCTTCCGTAAACTGGATGTATGAACTTGTTGAAGATCTAAGTATTCCTTCTCTTAAAGATCAGGGAGTTTCAAAAGATATGATTGAACGTCTTTCAAAAGAAGCAATGAAAGACCCTCAAACAGTAGGAAACCCTCATGATCTTACCCAAGAGAAATATGAATGGATCTATAACCGCTGTTTTAACCTAACGCCAAAAACAGTTTAAAAATCATAAAAAAGGACCGGTCTCAATTATGGTGAGACCGGTTCTTTTTTATGAATAAAGATGTGAACCTTCCTTTTTAAATGTTTCAGATTTCTCTTTCATGCCTTCTTCTCTAATTTCTTCTATACTCTTGTCTTTTAATTTCGCCATTGAGCGAATATCGTGAGAAATTCTCATGGAGCAAAACTTCGGGCCACACATTGAACAAAAGTGTGCTGTTTTTGCACCTTCTGCTGGTAGAGTTTCATCATGAAATTCCCTTGCACGTTCAGGATCAAGTGAAAGATTAAATTGATCATCCCATCGAAATTCAAAGCGTGCTTTAGAAAGAGCATCATCTCTGTCTTGAGCTCCTTTATGACCTTTAGCAAGATCTGCCGCATGTGCTGCAATTTTGTAAGAGATAACTCCTTCTCTTACATCATCTTTGTTGGGCAACCCAAGGTGTTCCTTTGGGGTAACATAACAAAGCATAGCAGTACCAAACCAACCGATCATTGCTGCTCCAATAGCAGATGTAATATGGTCATAGCCTGGTGCAATATCAGTTGTTAATGGTCCTAATGTATAAAAAGGAGCTTCATGACAAATATCCATTTGTTTATCAACATTCTCTTTTATTTTATGCATTGGTACGTGTCCAGGCCCTTCAATCATTACTTGAACATCATGCTTCCATGCAATTTTTGTAAGCTCCCCTAGCGTCTCTAGCTCGGCAAACTGTGCTTCATCATTCGCATCCTTAATGGAGCCTGGACGAAGGCCATCACCAAGCGAAACAGCAATATCATAACGTTTTAAAGTTTCACAAATCTCTTCGAAATGCGTATAGAGAAAATTCTCTTCATGATAAGCAAGACACCACTGAGCTAAAATAGATCCCCCTCTTGATACAATCCCTGTTGTTCGATTAACCGTGAGTGGGATATAACGTAGTAAAACACCAGCATGAATTGTAAAGTAGTCAACACCCTGTTCTGCTTGTTCGATAAGTGTATCGCGATAGATTTCCCACGTTAAATTTTCTGCAATCCCTTGTACTTTCTCAAGTGCTTGATAAATTGGAACAGTACCAACTGGAACTGGTGAATTTCTTATAATCCACTCCCGCGTTGTGTGAATGTCTTTCCCTGTAGAAAGATCCATAATCGTATCTGCGCCCCATTTTGTTGCCCACGTCATCTTCTCTACCTCTTCTTCTATAGAAGAACTAACAGCAGAGTTGCCGATGTTCGCATTAATCTTCGTATAAAAGTTCCGGCCAATAATCATTGGTTCACTTTCAGGATGATTAATATTCGATGGGATAATTGCTCTTCCTTCCGCAACTTCTTTTCGTACAAACTCTGCCTCTACTCCCTCTCGAATTGCAATAAACTCCATTTCCCGGGTAATAATCCCTTTTTTGGCATAGTGCATTTGTGTAACATTCTTTCCTTTACACGCTCTGAACGGGTGCTTGATTACATTCGGATAACAGGCAATATTTTGTTTTTGATTTTCACTTCGGTATCCGTTATCCTCTGGTTTGATCTCTCGTTTTTCATATTTTTCTACATCTCCTCTGTCCATAATCCATGCCTCTCGAACACGAGGTAACCCTTTCGTAATATCCACTTCACAATCTTCATCACTATAAATTCCGCTTGTATCATAAACACGAATTGGTTCATTTTTTTCATGTTTGCTATCTGTTTTTGTATCACTTTGTTTAATCTCTCTCATTGGTACTTGAATACTATGATGTTCACCTTCTACATACACTTTCTTACTGTTTGGAAATGTTGATTGCAATGGAATGTTTACTTTTTTCGACATATAAATCTTCCTCCTTAGTATTGTTGTTAGGCTACACCTTTGGAGGAGATGAAATAGCAGAAGTTTTTTCTTAAAATAAAAATTGGGTTCTCTAATATAGAGAACCCAATTGGATATGTAGAAAAAAACGCAATTCACTTTCTTACGTTATCTCTCCTACTTCCCTCCGCTGGTATAACCCAGATCAGGTTCGAAGAGTCAGAAAGATTTTGTCTTTCCTCTCAGCCCACAAAATTAGGGCTCCCCTAGTAGTAAAATATTGAATATTCAGTTTACATTTCGAACTATAGCATATCTAGTAAATGATGTAAACTACTCTTTTTTCTTTTTCACCCTACATAATAGCGCCAAACTCGGTCTACAGACCTTCCGTAAGCTTCTCCAAAAAGATTTAGATGAACAAGTAAATAAAAAAGTTGATAGAGTGTTTTTCTTTCCTCATACTCTGGAGAAAGTGGCCGAACTTCTTGATAAGCTTGATAAAATGCTGAAGAAAATCCACCAAAAAGTTCAGTAAAAGAAAGTTCAAATTCAGAATGACCATAAAATACTGAGGGATCAATCAAATAAGGATCTCCTGTTTTACCAACAATCCAATTTCCTCCCCAAAGATCTCCATGAAGTAAAGAAGCCTCACAAGAATGAGGAAGCCATTTCTCCATTTTCTCAAGAAGTTCATAAAGCCCTGCTTCTCGTTCCTGATAAAGGTACCCCTTTTTCTTTGCAAGTTCTATTTGAGGAAGAAGACGATTTTTCGTGTAATATTCTGCCCATTTATCATAGTATTGATTTGGCTGTTCAATCATCCCAATGTACGAAGGATGATGAAAACCAAACTTATCTTTACTTACACTATGCATAAGTGCAAGCTGTCTGCCAAGAAGCTCTTCTGTTTTTCCATTTTTCTCTCCTTGGATCCATTCTAAAATAAGCCATCCTTCTCCGCTTTCTGTTGATTCATGAAAGTCATACACATTTGGGACCTGAATAACACCTGTTTCTTTGATTTTCGTTAGGCCCTGAACTTCTTGTTGAAAAAAACCAGGAGGTGTAGAATTATTATACTTAATAAAATATTCTTCTTTCTCTGTTTTCACATAAGAGGCCTGATTGATATCACCACCGGAAACAGGCCTGATTAATTGAATTGGTGAAGTGTCCCCTCTATTATAAATAGCTTGTTTAATGAACTTTTCCAATCCTTCTAACTCCCCTTTCCTCTTAAAACCTTAAAAGAAAATGGTTCACATTTCAGTATCCAGTAGAATACTCCTTTTCTCTATATAATTCATGAAGCAGTGGAGAAATTCCTTCAATAATGTCTGTAGCTAGTACATCTAATGGGGAATGTGTAGATGCTACTAGTTGATCTGCTATGGCACCATGAATAAATACAGCATTGCTCAGCGCCTTTTGTACATTCTCATACTGAAGAACAGATCCTAAAATCATTCCTGTTAACACATCTCCACTACCACCTTTTGCAAGAGCAGGATTTCCCGAGGAATTTACAAATTGCTCTCCTGAGGGAGTCGTAACAATGGTAAAAGGTCCTTTTAAAACAAGATATATGCCATATGTTTGAGCAAACTCGCGCGACTTTTCAAATCGGTCACTCTCCACTTCCTTAATAGACAAATCAAGAAGTGAGGCCATTTCACCTGGATGAGGAGTTAAAATTGTTGGAAAACGCCTTTCCTTCACTTTCTGTAAATGAGGTTTCACATGGAACAATGCATCTGCATCAAGCACAAGTGTAACCTGCTGTTTCAATATTTCCTCAACGATCTTCTCTGTCTCCTTGTACCTTCCAATTCCTGGACCAATTCCAATAGCGTCCAGTTGCAAAGAGCTGTAATCTTTCACTTCAGAAAGCATGCCTTGGTGGCTTTGATGAAGATTGTACATTGCTTCAGGAAGATGAGAGCCAATAATTGATTTAATATTCTCGATAATACCAATTGTGAGAAGCCCTACCCCACTTCGGGAGGCAGCCTTTGAAGAAAGAACAGCAGCTCCAGGCATATTTTCAGATCCTGCTATCATAAGAGCTCGCCCATATGTTCCTTTATGCGAAGAGATGTCCCGATGCGGAAGAGATGAAAGCACTTCATTTTTACTCCACCTTCTTTTCACATATGAATTCTGTTCTATAACAGAAGAAGGAATACCAATATCAACAGTTTTAATTCCCCCATAAAAGTTTGCACTAGGAAACAAAAATACCCCTTGCTTGGCACCTTGAATAACAAATGTAGTATGAGCTTTAATCGCTACATCTACTTCCCCTTTATCTGCATTGAGTCCACTTGGAATATCCACGGCATATATGATTTTGTTTATCTCATTCATTTCTTCAATGATGTTTCGATACGGACCTCTCACCTTTCCTTTTGTCCCAATCCCTAAAAGAGCATCTACAATAACCGTACTTTTCTTTAGAGAAATTTGAAACGCTTCTTCATTTTCTTCATAGATTTTATACGAATGCCCACAGTTCTCATAAATTTTTAACGCTCGTTGGGCATCTTCTGCAACACTTCCGCCTTTATGACTCATCCAAAGCTCAATAGAAAAGCCTCTTTCCTTTAAAATGCGTGCAATAACAACTCCATCTCCCCCATTATTCCCCTTTCCAGCAATGACGATAATCTTATCATTTTTTTTGATTCGACTTTCAATCTCTCGAGCTACTGCTTGTCCTGCATTCTCCATTAACATACCGTTATTTAATCCAATCTTCTCCATTGTTTCTTGATCAATGTTATACATTTCATTTTCCGAAAAAATTCTCACCCTATATTCCTCCTTACCTTCTTCTTTCTTTTTATTTTCCCATTCTAAAAAAATCAATACCTAAAAAAGAGGAATAGCTTTACATCAAATGTTCCACGGATTTTAATAGGTACTATTACCTACTATTATTTAATTTATAATTTTAACGTTATGGGAAATAATTCGACATTTCGACAAATAAGTTATTTTTTATATTATTTTAGAAAAATAATAGTGTTTTCTGGTATTTTTTTATAATAATTTCTATATAAATACAGACTGATAAATAAATTGGTACAGAAATAAAAGCAGTTCAGATCTATATTTTCTGAAAATAATTTTTTCTACCCAGAAAGAAGATCAAGAAAGGATTGAAAATAATAAGAGACGATGGAAAAGGTGGATAAGAGATATGAAGAAGCTAGCAGATCAAGAAACTAGTGGATAAGAGGTTGAAGATATTGATTATAGAGATAGGATTTTCAAAAAGTAAGGGAATAACCTAAGATGAGGTACCACTATAAATACTGTTTTCTATCTGTTTTAGCCAGAAGGGAAACAAAAGATACGTAGGTAGGGAGTTCATAGTATTAATATGCAGCACTAAACTAAGAATGGGAGTAAAAAAGAGAATGAAGCCATGTCGTTAGGAAGAAAAAAGGCGGATATTGTAGAAGAACAGCTTTTTTTGCTGTAAAAAGAAGATGAATATACGGGGAATGAGGAAGCGATCCATTCTAGGGAAGCAGAAGATCGAAAAAAGAAGCTTTTAACTACCAAAAATTGTGGATAACCTTTCTTCTCTAAGTTATCCACAATTTTAAGAAACAGAAAAAAGCCTAAAACAGAGTGTTTAGGCTTTTTGAATGAAGACAACTTTTAAATAATTTCCTTCTTTAAAATGAGGATTCGTTTTAAAATCTTTTGGTAACTTATATTCTTCGAGAATTTTATAGCGTTCTCCTTTAGCTTTGAAAGCTCCATCGATAAAGGTTTTAAACTTTTTCATATCAAAGCCACTATAGTTTGTAGAAGCAACAATTACCCCATTGTCGTTTGTTAGATCAATTGTGTCTTCTAAGAGCTTTTGATAATCTTTTGCGACACTAAATCTAAACTTTTTAGAGCGGGCAAAGCTTGGAGGATCTAATATAACTAAGTCATACGTGAACTCTTTTCGTTTTGCGTATTTAAAGTAGTGAAAAACGTCTTCTACGATAATATCCTCGTCTTCATAATCAAGTTGATTGACGCTAAACTGCTCAATCGTTTTACTTAAACTTCGATTAGCAACATCCACGCTTGTTGTTTTAGAAGCACCACCAACTGCGGCACTAACAGAAAAGGCACCTGTATAGGAAAACAAGTTAAGGACCGTTTTATGTTTAGCATAATAATCTTTAATACGTTCCCGAACGTTGCGCTGATCTAAGAAAATTCCGACCATAGCTCCGTCGTTGAGATATGTTGCAAAATTTACATCATTTTCTTTGATAATTAACGGAAATTGAGCACGCTCTCCATCTACAAAGTCATCATCTTCAATATATTGGCCTTGCTGATCAAAACGCTTCTTCTCATATAATCCTTTATATTGAACAACCTTTTTTAAAGCACTTAAGATTAAATCCTTGAAAGCATAAATTCCTTCACTGTACCAATTAATAACATAGTATCCTTCAAAATATTCAATTGTTAAACCTCCAATACCGTCTCCTTCACCATTGAACACTCGAAAAGCAGTTGTGGATAGGTTTTGAAAGAATGAAGAACGATAAGCAAGGGCTTGAGAGAGCTTGTTGATAAAAAAAGATTCATCAATCTTCTCGCGTTCGTTTGTTGTAAGAACCCAACCATACCCTTTATTTTGTTTTCCATAGTATCCTGTCCCTAAGAATTCGCCACTTTCTGTTACTAACCGAAGTAGCTGACCTTCTTTTTTAAGCACATGTGGATTCACAATGGCCTCTTTTTTTAATAGAGGAAAACCACTTTTAATTTTTCCTGCATCTTTACGTTTAATTTGCAGGGAAATCATTTCACTCATTTTTTCATCTCATTTCTTCTATCATTAAAATTACACTTGTTCATTATCGTAGCACTTTTTCTTTTAAAGTGAAACAACACATACGTTTCATGTGAAACAGCTAAAAAAGCCGATACTTTGAAAGTATCGGCTTTTTTTCTATTTTTTAAGACTGTTTTTCTTGAAAAGCAGCGATGTTTGCATACTCTTCTTTAAAAAGGCGCGCAAGGCGAATGTAAATAGAGGAAAGCTCTTGGTATGTTTGAGCATTCTCTTCATTTGGTGTATGTTGATGAGTTTCTCCAACCATTGAAGATACAGCATTTAGGGAGTCAATCTCTCCAATACTGTAAAGGCCAAGCAGAGCTGCACCTAAGCATGAGCTTTCAAAGCTTTCCGGAACCGTTACTTCCTGTCCAAAGATATCGGCCATCATTTGACGCCAAACCTCTGATCGAGCGAATCCGCCTGTAGCTTTAATCTTCTTTGGTTCTCCAATTAACTCACTTAAAGCAAGAAGCACAGTATAAAGATTGAATAAAATGCCTTCTAAAACAGCTCGCACCATGTGTTCTCGCTTATGATGAAGTCCTAATCCAAAGAATGAACCTCGGGCATTAGCATCCCATAATGGAGCACGTTCTCCTGCTAGATATGGGTGAAAAATTAACCCTTCAGCTCCTGCTTTAACGTTAGAAGCCATTTCAGTTAATAGATCATATGAATTCTTACCAAGCTCTCTTGCTTTTTGAATTTCTTGCTCTCCAAGCTGGTCGCGAACCCATCTGAAAATCATGCCTCCGTTATTCACAGGTCCCCCGATTACCCAGTGATCATCTGTTAGCGCATAGCAAAAAATGCGACCTTTCGGATCTGTTACAGGCTTATTTGTTACAGCACGAATAGCTCCGCTTGTCCCAATTGTAACAGCTACAACACCTGGGTCGATTGCATCTACCCCTAAGTTTGATAAAACGCCGTCACTTGCACCAACAACAAATGGAGTTGAAGCAAGAAGACCTGTTTCCTGTGCAAACTTTTCATCCAAGCCTGTTAAAGAATGCGTTGTTGAAACCGGTTTAGAAAGATGATCTTTTGTCACTCCTGCAACTTCAAGAGCTTCCTCATCCCAATCAAGATTTTGCAAGTTAAACATTCCTGTTGCAGAAGCAATCGAATAGTCTACAACATATTCATGGAAAAGCTTGTAGAAAACATATTCTTTAATTGATACAAACTTATGCACAGCAGAAAATAACTCGTTATGCTCTTCCTTTAGCCACAACAATTTTGAGAGCGGAGCCATTGGATGAACAGGTGTACCTGTGCGCAAATAAATTTCATGGCCATTATATTCATCCATAATTTTTTGAGCCCAATGTGCACTTCTGTTATCTGCCCATGTGATACATTTAGTAAGGGGTTCTCCCTTTTTATCCACAGCTACAATACTGTGCATAGCGGAACTAAATGATACGCATACAATATCTTCAGCATTAACGTTGCTTTTTGCCACTGTTTCTTTAATGCTTTCAATAACAGCTGCAAAAATCATTTCTGGATCTTGCTCTGCTGTTGCTGGAGTTGGAGAAAACAGTGGATACTCAACCCCATGCTTTTCAATGACTTTGCCTGCTGGTGAAAACAAAACAGCTTTCGTACTTGTTGTACCAATATCGACCCCTAGTACATATTTTTCTCCCATGTTCCTTCCTCCTTTATGTTTCTCCTCTATGCTTGTTTATTTATTAACAACACTGTGCCCACCAAATTCATTACGAAGTGCGGCTACGACTTTACCAGAGAATGTATCGTCTTCTAATGAACGGTAACGCATCATAAGAGAAAGAGCAATAACAGGTGTTGCTACTTGATAATCAAGAGCTGTTTCTACAGTCCATTTTCCTTCTCCTGAAGATTGCATAATTCCTTTCAAACCTTCTAACTTTGGATCTTTCGAGAATGCATTTTCAATAAGTTCCATAAGCCATGAGCGAATAACAGAGCCGTTATTCCAAACGCGAGCAACCTCTTTATAGTCGTAGTCATATGGACTTTTTTCTAATACATCGAATCCTTCTGCCATTGCTTGCATCATGCCATATTCAATTCCGTTATGAACCATTTTCAAGAAGTGACCACTTCCACTTTCACCTGTGTATAAGTATCCTTTTTCAACACAAATATCTTTGAAAATCTCTTCTACATAACTAAATGCATCTTTATTTCCGCCAACCATTGTACAAGCACCGTTACGAGCTCCATCTGTTCCTCCACTTGTACCAACATCTAAGAAATGGATGCCTTTCTCAGCAAGACGAGCTGAACGTGCTAATGATTCTTTATAGTTTGCATTCCCACCGTCAATAATAATGTCATCTTTCCCTAACAAGCTCTCAAGCTCAGTAATTACACCTTCCGTAATTTCTCCTGCTGGAACCATTACCCATACAACTTTGCGTTCAGGAAGTTTTGAAACAAGTTCCTCTATTGAATAAGCTCCTTTAGCTCCTTCTTTCTCAATGTTTTGAACAGACTCTTTTGCAACATCAAAAGCTGCCACTTCATGTTTATGATCTAATAAATTTAGAGCTAAATTAAAGCCCATTTTCCCTAGTCCAACGATGCCGATTTCCATTGTAAAACCTCTCTTTTGAAAAAAATTTTTATGTCCTTATCTATTATACGAAAAAAAATTTCTTGTTGCAATCGTTTACAAGTTTTGTTTTCTCGTTGTAAAATAAATATTAAACGCTAGTGAACGTAGAGGAAGTGATTTATGATATGGTACAAAACTGTTTAGGTAAAATACGCTCCCATTTTGCTCGATTTAGTGAAAAAGAAAAAAAAATCGCTAATTATATCTTAAATCATCCTGAGAAAATTATTCATGGGACGATTAATGAAGTTGCAGAAGATTTGCGTGTAGCAGATGCAACAGTATTTCGATTTTGCAAACGAATTGGTTTCAAAGGCTATCAAGCAATGAAAATTTCACTTGCTTCTGAAACAATGAGTCCTGTTCAACAAATTAATGAAAAAATTTTAGAAGACGATGATGAAAAAACAGTATCTCAAAAAATTTTTCATTCAAACATCCGAACACTTGAAAATACGCTTGAAATATTAGAGCAATCATCTATTCAAAAAGCAGTACAATTTTTGCTTCAAGCACGCCGCATTCATTTCTTTGGAATAGGAGGATCCAGCGTCATCGCAATGGATGCTTATCACAAATTCATCCGTTCAGGTATCGATTCCTTTGCTTTTATTGATTCACATTTTCAACGCATGTCTGCTTCACAGCTCACTGAAAAAGATGCAGCTGTCTTCATCTCCCATTCAGGCTCTAATAAAGAGATCATGGAAATTTTAGATGTTGCTAAAAAGAATGGAGTTAAAACAATTGGTATTACAAGCTTTCCAAAATCGCCTTTAAGTCAAGGCGTAAATGTGGCGCTTTATACAAGCTCTGAAGAAACAGAATATCGTTCTGAAGCACTTGCTTCTAGGATTGGTCAATTGAGCCTTATTGATGCTCTTTATGCGAATATTATGATGCTAAATAAACAGAAAGCAGAGGTGTCCTTAGAGAAAGTAAGGGATGCTATTTCAAATACAAGAATGTAAAGCTTGATAAGAAAATAAGGATAAAGAAACGATATCGGAGGGATAAAGGTTATGAAAGAACAGTTAGCCCGTTTAGAAGATATTTACCCTGAAATAGTAGAATTGCGTCGCTATTTTCATCAATATCCTGAACTCTCATTTCGTGAAGTACAAACTCCTGCTAAGATCGCAGATTATTTAAAATCATTAGGGTTAGATGTAAAAACAGGTGTTGGAGGAAACGGAGTTGTCGGATTTCTAAAAGGTGGTGCTCAAGGAAAAACAGTTGCTTTACGTGCTGATTTTGATGCTCTTCCGATCCAAGATGAAAAAGATGTTCCATATAAATCCAAAAATCCAGGGGTTATGCACGCATGTGGACATGATGCTCATACCGCAACACTCCTTGGCGTTGCTAAGGTTCTCTCTGAAATGAGGGATAGGCTTTGTGGAAATGTCGTATTTATCCATCAATTTGCGGAAGAAATAACGCCTGGTGGAGCAAAACCAATGATTGAAGATGGATGTCTTGATGGTGTGGATGTTATTTTTGGCACACACCTTTGGACGCCTATCCCAATTGGGGAAATTGGATACCGTAGCGGAGAATTTATGGCAGCTGCAGACCGATTTGATATTACAATTAATGGAAAGGGGGGCCATGGGGCTTCCCCTCATGATACAGTTGATCCAATTGCAATCGGAACTTCACTCGTTCAAGCCCTCCAGCACATTGTAAGCAGACGTGTTGATCCTTTAAAGCCCACTGTCTTAACTGTATCCTCTTTCCAAGCCGGTGATGCTTTTAATGTTATTCCGCAAAAAGCTACCATCAGAGGTACGGTTCGAACTTTTGATGAAGAAGTACAACATTTTATTCAACAAGAGATGGAAAAAATCACAGAAGGTATTTGCCAACAAGGTGGAGCTTCCTACGATTTTGCATATCAAAAAGGGTATCCTGCTGTAATCAATCATTCTTATGAGACAAATTTAGTTGCAGAACATGCTTCACTTATTGTTGGGCCTTCCAATACAAAAGAAATTTTACCGAATATGGGTGGAGAAGATTTCGCTTATTATCTTCAAAAAGTACCAGGTGCATACTTTTTTACTGGTGCAGGCAATGAAAAGAAAAAAGCAAATTATCCTCACCATCATCCTAAATTTGATATTGATGAGAAATCAATGCTTATTGCAGCAAAAATGCTGACTTCCCTTACTCTTTCTTATTTACAACCTTAATTAAATGAGCCATATCAAGGGATTGATATGGCTCTAAGCTATTGATCTTGGACAGACAAGTCAATAATATTATAGGCAATAAAGTACGTAACAAGAGAGTAAAAGGCTTCTCTCATTCCAAATACAAAAATAGAACTTCCAAAGATAATAAAATTAAAGATCATCACATATTGACCGATAGAGAATCTTGTTCTCTTACTTAATAAAATAGCTAAAATCTCCGTCCCATCTAAAGCTCCTCCATAACGAATAATCAATCCTATTCCAAGCCCTAAAATTGTTCCTCCTACGCCAATTACAACAAAAGGGTTTGTTGTAAGAACCGGGTATGGTTTCAACAAAAACATTCCGCTCCATAATGCAAAAATGGCAAGCATACTTAGAAATACAAATCGCCTTCCCATATATTGATATCCTACAAGAAGAAAAGGACTATTTAATAAAAGAAGAAGAGGGCCTGCTTCAAAAGATGAAAGGTGAGAGAGAATGAGGCTTACCCCAACAATCCCCCCATCAATAACGCTGTTTCTCACGAGGAAAAGCTCCAAAGAAACGGCAACAAGCATTGCTCCACAAAGAACAAAAAAAATTCTCCTGTATAAAGATGTTTTTCTAACACTGCTTTGAATTACATATTTCAATCGTTCAACGTACATATACGCCCCCTATCCAAACCTCTTCCGTACTTGTCCATAGTTCAATATATTCTTCAACCAAAAGAACATGACGGTTTTCTCGAGAAGGTGCATAAAACTATTTATCTCGCTTATAAAAAAGACTTAATAATATACCAAATATTAAATGGCCCAGAAGCCAAAATCCTAAAGAAGGTAAAGAATAAAGGGAGGGGGTTCTCTCTGACATAGTTGTAGAAGGATATAGAAGAAGACCAATACACATTGCCATCATCATTGTTGCTATTCTGCCCTTTTTCTTCGTTAGATTGATTTTTTGAAGCACAACAAACCAAACAACAGAAACAATAACAGCTACTATAAGGTGAAGAATAAGCTCTCATGGTTCATTTGATGTTACCAGTTTTAACAATGGTATATAATCTACATTTAGTAACAATGTATAAACTCGAAGGTGAGTTAATTCTTCAATTCCTTTTAAAAAAACACTCATTATGATACCTGAAATAATTCCACCTATAAAAGCTCTCCATTTCATATTTTGTTCTCCTTTTTTCTATGTTCTTGTCTATAGTGGAGCACTTGCAAAAGTCCTACGAGATGTAATTACAAAAGGAACTCATCCACTTATGAAACTCTATAGACAAAAGCGGATCAACTTATAGAAAAAGCGTTTCTAAGCTAGCTTAGAAACGCTTTGTTTAGGCTCTAAATGTATGAGCAAGCTCTTTAATATGCTGGGGAGAAGTACGACAGCACCCTCCAATCAAACGGGCTCCTGCTTCATACCAATCTTTCGATTCTTCATGAAATCCTTTTCCTGTTGAAGAGCCATGCCACGTTTTCGTTTCAGCATCATACATCTCTCCTGAGTTGGGATAAACAATAATAGGCTTGCCACTGTAGTGATGAAGAGTGTGAATAGCCTCTGTAACAACATTTGTAGCGGCACAGTTCACACCAACTGCAACAATCTGAGGATGTTCCTTAAAAGCTTCTGCACACACTTTAAGCGCACTTCCATCACTAATCTCCTTCTCATTTTTCAGAGAGAAAGAGAGCCAAGCATAAGCAGATGGAAACTTTTCCAAAAGACCAGACAGGACTTTTGCTTCCTGCAAAGAAGGAATAGTTTCAAATGCAAGAACATCTGCTCCTGCTTCAATCAGCACTTTAATTCTTGGTTCATGAAAAGCTCGAAGGGTTTCATCATCAACCCCATAGTTTCCAACGTATTCAGAACCATCTGCGAGGTATGCTCCATATGGTCCAACAGATGCTGCGACAATAGGTTTTGGCCTCCCATTGCTCTTGTGTTCATTCCAGAAATCATCACGTGCCCTCTTGGCAAGATCTACCGTTTTTTTAATAAGCCTAATTCCCTCTTCTTCTTGAATTCCTCGCTGTTTAAAGCCATCAATTGTTGCTTGATAGCTTGCTGTAATGGCACAATCTGCTCCAGCAAGAAAGTATTCCTTATGAACTTTATATATAAGTTCTGGATTTTCGATAAGAACACGTGCAGACCAGAGAGGATCATTAAGGTCACAGCCATATCCTTCTAGTTCTGTTGCAAGTGCTCCATCTACAATTAAAGTTTGATACTGTTCTAGAATGTTTTTAACTGGATCTTTTCTCTCCACTAGCATATTCAATAGGCTCCTTTTTCTTCTTAAAATGTTGAGTTGTGTAATATACGATATAGCATAAAATAATAAATGGAAGGCCGCAATACAAGGCTATACGCTGTGTTGGATCAAAAGCAATCCCAATACATGATGCTAAACAAAGTAAAAATGATGCAATAGGGACAAATGGATAAAGCGGTGTTTTGTATGCTAAATCTTCAACAGAGTTTCCTTCTCGAATATAACAGCGGCGGAAGAAAAGCTGTGAAAGACTAATGCTCATCCAAACTATAACAACGGCAAGTCCTGAGATAGAGACGAGAACAATATATACGGTATCAGGAGCAATAATGCTTGAAAATAAAGCAAGCACCCCTCCAACCATACTCAAAATTACAGCGTAAATTGGAACACCTCTCTTTGTTAATTTTGCAAAGATGGGTGAAATTGTTTTTTGATCAGCAAGTGACCAGAGCATTCTAGATGAAGCATAGAGCCCTGAGTTTGCTGCTGATAGAATAGCTGTTAGAATGACAAAGTTCATAATATCTGCTGCGTATGGGACACCTATTTTTTCAAGAACAGCAACAAATGGACTTTCTACAACTCCTGCTTCTGAACTTGGTAAGAATGCTGCCAAAATAACAATCGTTCCAACAAAGAAAATAATAAGTCGGAATAATGTTGTACGAATAGCCTTAGGAATGTTCTTCTCCGGATCAGCTGTTTCCCCAGCTGCAACTCCAATAAGCTCTGTTCCTGAAAAAGCAAAGTTAACTGCAAGCATCGTCATTACAAGAGCTAATGCTCCATTTGGAAAAAGACCTTCACTCGTTATATTAGAGAAAAACGGAGCAGCTTCTGAATGCTCAAGCGGAATAATACCAAACATTGCTCCTGCTCCTAGGATAATAAAAAATACAATGGCTAAAACTTTAATAGATGAAAACCAAAACTCTGATTCTGCAAAAAATTTGACTGTTAAAGCATTAAGAACAAAAATCAAAACAGCAAATAATGCGCTCCATATCCATACATTAATAGATGGAAACCAACGCTGCATAAGCAGCCCTGCTGCTGTAAACTCCGATCCAAGTGCAACCGTCCATGTTAACCAATAAAGCCATGCAACAGCATACCCAGTTCCTGGACCGATATATTTAGCTGCATATGCATGGAATGCGCCTGTTTCAGGCATGTGGACAGAAAGTTCTCCTAAACATAGCATTACAAGATAGACAACGACGGCACCAACAAGATAAGAAAGAATAGTGCCAAAGGGGCCTGCCTGTTGAATTGTATAACCAGAGCTTAGGAAAAGACCTGTTCCAATAACTCCGCCAAGTGAAAGCATTACAAGATGTCTTTCTTTCATTTTCCTTTGAAATTCCTGTTTTGGTTGAGCTCCCATGCTGATTCTCCTTCATATTTCAATTAAAAACCCAATAAAAAACGCATCCAATTTTTTGGATGCGTTACTGACAAATAAAAACGTACGGTCCTATCTATCAGGCTAAATCACCCGCTGGAATTAGCACAGTGTCTATAATTGACCTGTTGCTGAAGCTTCAAAGGGCCAGTCCCTCCACCTCTCTGGATAAGAATTCAATTTTCATAACTATATCGTTCTCTTTATTAATTGTCAATACCATTCTAATAGTTCAGAATAATCACATATTACGCATCTAAAAAAGAACAGACAAACCTGCTCGTTTCAATCAACTTCCCTTATTTTCTTCATTACTAGCGTTAAAACATTCTGCTCATTAATTTTCCTACTCTTGTTTCCAACTCTAATAAGTTGAATGGTTTTATCATATAATCATCTGCCCCAAGTTGAAGTGCTCTTGCCACATCTTCCTTACTGTTTCCTGAAGTAAGCAGAATTACTTTATAAAGGCCTTGTTGTTCTTGATTATACAGCCATTTTAGCACTTCTAATCCATCTATAATCCCATCTAAAATCACAAGACACGAATCCTCCTCTGCTATATGCCATTTAGAATTCATAAAATCTTTTCCATTTTTAAATGTTTTAACTTCAAGAACTGTCTGCTGGTGAGGAAGCTTTGTTAAAATACCTTTGATAATCGTTCTAATAATTGGATCATTATCGACTACTGCTACTTTCAATACTTTTTGAGGTAAAAAACTATATAAGGACTCTGCCTTCTGTACCCGATTCCGGCCTTTTTTCTTTACCTCATAAAGAGCATTATCTGCTAGTTGTAACCAGTATTCGAGTGTATTTACATTGTTTACCTCTACAATCCCTGAGGAGAATGTGCAAAAAAATGTCCTTTTTCCTTCAAATGATAACTCTTTAAATTTCACTCGTAACCGATCAATCACCTCATACCCTTCCTGAATATTTGTTTTCGGAAAAAGAATGATGAATTCTTCTCCCCCAAAACGAACCACAATGTCATTCATACGTGTTTCCTCTTTTAAAAAGCGAGCAAAGGCTTTTAAGATTTCATCTCCAACAAGGTGGCCATGTGTATCATTAATTTTCTTGAAATGATCAATATCTAAAACAGCTAAACAGTATGGTTCTCTAGAACGATTCCTTTCATTTTGCAGCCGTTCGTAAGCTTGATTTAAATATTTACGATTATACACATGTGTCAACTCATCAAGAAGTAACAGATCATGAAATTGCTTTTTTCTGTCTAATTGCCTTTGAATACGCACAATAAACTCTGTTATATCAAACGGTTTCTGAATAAAGTCATCTGCCCCTTTTTGGTAACTATTAATGCGTGCTTCTTTTCCTCCATCAACACTTACTATCAAAGTTGGAATGAATTGTTGTTTAAGCTTTCCATTTAGAAACTCAAGCAATTCAAGTCCATTTTTCTCCCTCATATGAATATCCATAATCACACAATCCGGTTTCATATCATAAAGAGCAGAGGCAGCCTTTTGAGGATTTGCTACTACAATGACACACCAATCAGCTTCTTCTTCTAATTTTTCTTTCATATACATTAAAAAAGATGTGTCATTATCAATTAATAAGATGACGGCACTCTCTTTTTGTTGTTCATTGGTCTTTTTCGGAAAGTCGATTACTTCTTGATGATCATATGCGTAGCAAAGCTGGATCACATTAAATATATAGCGCTCTACACTTTCCATTTCCAACTCTTCTTTATCTATAACTTCTAGCTCATCCATTAGCTCTCTTGCCTTTGTTCCGATTTTCTCCCAACCTATTATTGCAGCTGTTTCTACCATAGAATGAAGAAATCTGTAAATCTCTTCATGAGAAATGAAAGAAACAACTTCCCACTCTTTTAGCTGTTTTCGTATATTTTTCAAAAAGTACTGCTTATATTTTTCCATTTCTAATCTCCTTGTTGAAAGAAGTTGGTATAGAAAGAAGAAACTCTCTATCTTCACATAAAAAGATTTCTTGCTTTTATTATAAAATATTTTCCATTAGTATAGTATTTTCCCCAAATAAACTTCCTTTTACTGAAATAAAAAAATTGAAAGTAGCTAGCTTCATAATTCCTCTTCTAATCGTATAAATTCACGCTTTGTTTCTCCTGTATTAGTATTAATTTCAAAAACAATCAAAGCGTATGATATAAGCGATTTAAATAGAGATTGACAACTACATAAATCGACATTATATTAAAAATATAGTTAGTAATGATAATCATTATCGTTTAATTGTTTTGTGTATATAGGCGGATAATTACGATAATCGTTCATAAACTAACCACTATATTCTTTTAAAGGAGAAATTAATATGAAAAAATGGTTAGTTCCACTTTCCCTTGTTTTTGTGCTACTAATAAGTGCATGCAGCAGCGGAAACACTGATAAAGATAAGAATTCAACTTCAATTGATAATAAAGAAGAAATGGTTACATACCAGTCAGAAAGCGGATCTGTAAAAGTACCGAAAAACCCGAAACGCGTTGTTGTTCTTTCTAGCTTTGCAGGTAACCTAGCTAGCCTTGATATTAACATTGTTGGAGTGGATAGCTGGTCTAAAGATAATCCTCGCTATAATAAGTATTTAAAAGATGCAGAGGTCGTTTCTGAAGATGATTTAGAAAAAATTATTGAACTTAACCCTGATCTTATTGTTGGTTTATCTACTACAAAAAATATCGATAAACTAAAGGATATTGCTCCTACTGTTACATATACATGGGGTAAGCTTGATTACTTAGAACAACAGATTGAGATTGGAAAGCTTGTTGGAAAAGAAGACGAAGCACAAAAGTGGGTGGATGACTTCAAGAAAAGAGCCCAGCAAGCAGGTAAAGATGTAAAAGCAAAAATTGGTGAAGATGCAACCGTTTCTGTAATTGAATCAGCAAATAAAGAGCTTTATGTTTTTGGCGATAATTGGGCAAGAGGTACAGAAGTCCTTTATCAAGGAATGGGGCTAAAAATGCCTGAAAAAGTAAAACAAGATGCATTAAAGGAAGGATATCGTTCAATTTCAGCTGAAGTTCTTCCACAATATGCAGGCGACTATATTATCTTTAGTAAGAGTTCAGAAGCTGATAATTCATTCCAACAAACAGAAACATACAAAAACATTCCAGCAGTAAAGAATGGCCATTTATTTGAAATGGATGCAAAAGAAGCATACTTTAGTGATCCAATTACGTTGGATTATCAGCTAGATTTCTTCAAAAAATCTTTCTTAGAAAAATAAACATAAAATTATTCCCCCGTCTCTTTCTAAATAAAGAGACGGGGGATTTTTAGTTAATAACTAGCAGAGACGAATGGATAACATTAACTCTTCCTTTTTGTATCCTAATTTTTTTATTTCCAGCGTAATTATGAGTTATACCGACATGTTTAGCAAGAATAAAGATATATGTCTTTCCCCTCAAATTAGAGCATTATATGTGGGCTTTTACATGCTCAAAAGATAATATATATATAACATCAAAGGAGGTACTGCCATTGATATTAGCGTCTTTAACTGCTGTCAGCTTTCTTTTATTCTTAGTTAGTTACTTAACGGATAAGAGACGAATCTTAAATGGATTTTTACTCACGATAAGCATACTGCTTCTTATGGTGAGTATTACAGTGGTTGTTCTAAAAGTGGAGTACCTTGAACCACTTAAATGGATTTTAGTTTTATTTGCTATTTTGTTTATCTTTCTTACCCCCTTTATCATTGTGTTTATTGCTATTTATCTAATCCGTAACGGTCGTGAACTTATTAGAAAAGAAGGAAAAAAGCCTACAAACCTGCTTTCCCTTACATTAGGAGTGGCTATTATTTTACTTATTGTCTCTTATGCAATTTTCTCACAATACCTTTTTCCTTCTATTATTTCTATAATCTTAGTTATCGCTATATTTTATGGGTTTTGGTTTTTCTGCTATTTAGTCTCTACCTACCTTTATTTCCTACATCAACCATTTCGGAATAAAGACTTTATTATCGTACTAGGAAGTGGGATTATCGGAGAAAAAGTCCCCCCATTACTTGCAAGTCGACTTGATAAAGGAATTTCTTTCTACTATAAACAGATGAAGAGAAAAGGAAAACGAGCTAAATTTATTGTAACAGGTGGACAGGGACCAAATGAATCGATTCCGGAAGGTGAGGCAATGGCTCGTTATCTACGAAATGCAGGAATACCTTCTGACGACATTCTAGTTGAAGACAAAGCAGTTGATACAGATCAAAATATGAGATTTTCAAAAGAGATAATGGAGAGAGAAAAGCGGGATTATAAAGCCATCTTTGTTACAAATCGCTTTCATCTATTTCGAGCTGGGCTCTATGCTAAGAGAGCTGGACTTTCTATAGATGGAATTGGTTCTAAAACCGCTTCTTACTTTGTTCCAAACGCTTTTATCCGAGAGTTTATTGCGATTTTATTTATGTATAAGAGTGTACATCTCCTTTTGTTTATTCCCCTAGCACTATTAGGAGCAGCTTTCTTACTCTACCTATAAGCAAGAAAAGGAAAATGGTTTCAAAGGCGATTGATAGATGATTGATTCCCATTTAAAATACGAACATCAACTAATCAAGAAAATAGACGTAATGTCGACTAAATATAGAAAAAAGCTAGATGAAAGGATGTTCATCTAGCTTTTTTTATTGCTAATCTTCTATTCATCAACGTGGCTTCTTAAAACTATAGGTTGAAGCTACATTATTACTTATTAAAAAGTTTCTTTGCATCATCTAAAGCAAGCTTATTACCTAGTGCAGAATAGTCAAGCCAAGGCTGTTCTGGTACAACATAAACATGTTCATTTTTCACAGCTTTTAACCCTTTCCAAATTGGTGACTTTTCAAGTTCTTTGAACGCTGTTTGTGATTGATCATCTTCGTTTACAACAACAAAAATAGCATCAGCGTCAAAGTCTGGTAGTACTTCTTGAGAGATGACTTCATATGGTTGCGTTTGGTCAAGCTCTTTCACTTTTGAAGCAGGAGTTAATCCTAGATCTTCAAATAAGATAGGGCCCATTGGACGTTTTGTTGTGAAAACGCGAAGTTCTTTTGCTGTCACCCTTATAGCCATTGTGCTGTCATGTTCACCAAGCTCTTTCTGGATTAAACTCTTAACTTCTTTCTCTTCTTCTTCATAATCCTTAATGAACTGGTTTGCTTCTTTTTCACGATCCACGATCTTGGCAATTTCTTTTAAGTGATCTCTCCACGTTCCTTTATCCAAATCAAACACATGAGTTTCCGCAATTTTTTCAAACTGATTTAAATCACTTCCTGAGTATTCTTTATCAAGATAAATAGCATCTGGTTTTAGAGAGAGTAAAGCTTCCATATTTGGATCTTTGACAGAACCTAGCTTTTCTGTATTTTTCAAGTCTTCTTTAACATGAGGCAGAAAATCTTTTAATGCTCCACCAACAACTGATCCAGCTGGTGTTAGGCCTAGAGCAAGAAGGTCATTTGTTAAATGAATAGAAAGTGAAGCAATTTTCTCTTCCTTACCACTCTTTGTATCTTCTGATGTTTTACGATTTTCACTTGAATTGCTTTGACCACATCCAGCGAGAATACTTACCACCATGACAATGCTTAGTATTGTGATTAAATATTTTTTCATCTTGTACTCCTTTTTTTATCTATTTATTTAGTTTTTATTAATAAGTAAAGAAAATACGGGGCGCCAACAGCAGCAACAACAACTCCTGCTGGAATAGAATTAGGCTCAAATATATTTCTCCCAATCGTATCAGCTACAACTAAAATCAGCAGACCAATAAGAGCTGAAAGAGGTAAAAAATGTCGATATAATGGGCCTACAAGTCTCCTAGCAAGATGAGGTGCTACTAGACCAATGAAACCAATTCCACCTGCCATAGCTACGCTAGCACTTGATAAACCAACAGCTAGAGATAATAGCAATAAACGCTTTTTTTGAACGGATGCTCCTAGACTTGAAGCAACTTGATCTCCTAAAGAAAGAGCATCTAAAGTTTTTGACTGAAACCATGAGAGCGGACCTAATACAAGAATCCAGGGCAAAAGAGTAATTACATGAATCCAATCTCTAGCCCATACATTTCCAACTAACCACCTAGAAGCAAACATATATGTTTCTTCATCTAGACGTAAGGATAAGAAAAGAGTAGCAGCGCTAAACCCTGCTGAAACAGCTATTCCAACTAGGATCAATCTAATTGGGATGATACCTTGCTGCTTATTGTATGTTAATAAAATAATGACAACGGCTGCTAATATCCCTCCTATAAAAGTGAAAAGAGGGATATAAAGAGAGGCATGTTCATTTAATGAGTGAAAATATGTAACGAAAATCATCAATCCAAAAGCTGAACCTGTATTAAGTCCAATAATTCCGGGATCTGCTAAAGGGTTACGAGATAACCCTTGTAGAATAGCTCCTGAGATTCCTAATCCAATCCCAGCTAAAACGGTAATTATTATACGAGGTAAGCGATAATCAAAAAGCACCGTCTCACTGTAAAAATCACCTTTCCCTAAAAATGTATTAATCACTTTTAAAGGAGATAGTGGGATTGTACCTGTGTCTAGACTAATAAGAATTGAAACTAAACTTAGAATGATGAAAAGAATTGTTACAACATACGTTCTTCTTATTCCCTTGTTGTTCCATAAAGTTCTCACCTATAATTCCCTCCCTATTTTACGGGCAATATAAAGGAAAAATGGAACACCAACAAAGGCGACCATGATACCAATAGCAAGTTCTCGTGGAGGGTCAACGGTGCGGGCCCCCAAATCAGCGATAACTAATAAGATAGCTCCTAATAAAGCTGACATTGGAATAATAGCATAATAATTTGTTCCGACAATTTTCCTTGCAATGTGGGGAATTACGAGGCCAATAAACCCAATTGAACCAGCAACTGATACTGAAACTCCTGCTAAGATAACCGCGAGAACGATTCCTATAGCCTTAACTCTTAATGTTTTAACCCCAAGGTTAGCAGCCATATCATCTCCCATTGCAATAAGAGAAAGAGATTTACCTAAGCAAGTACTAATTCCAATAACAACGAGGATAATAGGAACTAATATGAATAAATGAGACCATTTTACTCCTGATACTCCACCTGCATACCAAAATGCTAGATCTTGACTCAAATCATAATAGATAGCAACTCCAGTTGTTAAAGAATGTAGCAGAGCTGCTATAACCGCACCTGCTACTGTAAGCTTCATTGGGGTAAACCCACCCCGAGAAGCTACACTAATAGCAAAAATTAAAAGTGTACTCAAGATAGCTCCGATAAAAGAAAACACCATGAGAGTTGGGTAAGAGAGATTTGGCAAAAAAGCAAAACATAGAGCAACAATAAGCATAGATCCTCCATTAATCCCCAATACTCCCGTATCTCCTAAAGGGTTGCGTGTAACGCCTTGAATAAGTGCTCCAGCTACAGCAAAAGCAGCTCCAATAACAGCAGCTCCAATAACCCTTGGAAGGCGTAGCTCATGAATAATTTGCTGAGCAGTAATTTGATTATTATAATGAAAAGTTGCTTGCCATACAGTTTGAAAATCTAGATTCTTCGCTCCAAAAGTAATTCCTATAAATACACAAATGCAGAGAATGATAAGAGCTAGTAAAAAAGAGAGAAAGATAACAGTACTTGTTCTCTTTCTAATAAATTCATTTGAAAGACTATTTCCCATATGCTCACTCCTCTAGTAGAAACCTTCTTTATAAGAATCTCTTTTCTCAATTGATAATCATTTTCACAATATCCCTATTATAGCGAGTGAAAATACGAATGACAATCCTTTCTTAATAGCGAACAAAAAGCCTAATCAATATTGATTAGGCTTAGAGTAAATAAAACAGAACAAGAACACTGATATTAATCGGCAAGCTCCACATCCTACTATACATCTGAGGTTTATTTTCTATTCTTTTTATGATATATCCCCTTAACCAATGTATTAATGAAAGTAAGCAGAAAAAAGATGAAAACAGATAAGGGCACCTTTTCTTGATATCCCTTTGTGAAAAGAGGAGAAAGGAAAATTGAAAGGAGAAATTATGAAAACGTTCCACGTGTAAATAATCTTGTTTTCCAAATGAATACCTCTTTTTAAAATACGTTCTAACTCCTTTAAGATTGGTTTGTTTCATGCTTCTCTCTGTTTTCTAATACTTTTTCCATATTTTCTAATCCCCAATTTCTCATAAATAAAATGAGTGGTTCTAGAGATCTTCCAAACTCAGTTAAGGAATATTCCACTTTAGGGGGAATTTGACGATAAATCTCTCTATGAACAATTCCTGAAGCTTCTAGTTCCCGAAGTTGAAGTGTAAGCATTCGCTGTGTAATTCCTTTGTTGAGTCTTTTTAATTCATTAAATCGTTTTGTTCCATTAAGTAAGTGATAAACAATAACACTCTTCCATTTCCCGCCAATAACATCAACTGTTGCTTCAACAGGACATGAATATCTCCCAAGAAAGGCTAAGTTTGATTCCTTTTCATTCATACAGACACCTTCTTTCCACAGTACCTTTTTTGATACTATACCACAAAAATGTGCATACTTATATTTATTGTTTATGTGTACTATACTCTATCTATAAAACGAAAAAGGGAGAGGATAATGATGGCTATAAAACCAACCTTTAATAAAGAAGAAATCTTAAATGCTTATCAATATAGACATGCTAGTAAAGAGTTTGATAAAACAAAGAAAATTTCAGAAGATGACTTTAATTTTATTCTAGAAACAGGGCGACTTTCCCCTTCTTCATTTGGATTTGAACCATGGAAATTTGTTGTGGTTCAAAATGAAGAAATACGCGAGAAATTAAGAGCTGTTTCATGGGGAGCTCAAAAGCAGCTACCAACAGCAAGTCACTTTGTTGTGTTTCTTGCTCGCACAAAAGACAGTTTAGCTCCTGATTCAGATTACATTCAAGGAATGATGAAAGATGTGCACGACCTTCCTAATGAAGCTGTGGAAGGTAGAGGAAAGGCATATCGCAATTTTATTGAAAATGATTTTGAATTAACTAAATACGATGAGCAAATGTTTGAATGGGCAGCTCGTCAAACTTATATTGCTATGGGAAATATGATGACGTCTGCTGCAATGATTGGAATCGACTCTTGTCCTATTGAAGGTTTCGATAAAGAGAAGGCAGAAAAAGTACTTATCGAAGAAGGTGTGATGCCAGAGAAAGGTTTTAGTCTCGCTTGCACAGTTGCTTTTGGATATCGTCTAAATGATCCTCGCCCTAAATCGAGACAAATGTTAGAAAGTATCGTAGAGTGGATTTAATCTAAAAGCTCGTTGCTTATAGCAACGAGCTTTTTTGTAAGCATTCCTCTCCCTCCTTCATTTTCATGCATACCATGTTACAATAAAAACATTAAAGCTTACACATATTTCAAATGATGGTGAGGATCTATGCTATATTTTATTTTACTAATCATTCTTTCTGCTCTTATGACTTCTTTTATGATAATGAAAGAAATTTATATTAAAACATCAACAATGGCCATTGTGATGGCATTGGGAATTATTACAGAAGGAGCCTTATCCAACTATTTTGGTTCTAAATTTTTTACATTAGGCTATGGAAAAGTTATTAGTATCATTATCTTCTCTCTTTGGATTTCTTTTTTCATTTCTATTTTAACTTCACTTTTTCATCATAAATTTATTGAAAAACACTATAATGACCCTTTAAATCGATTTGGAATGGGAACATGGATTGCTGGCACTTCAATTTCCGGTATTTTGCTTGCGAAACATTTTACTGATTTGCTTTTCGTTGCAAAGATACTTTCCCTTTTCAATAGTGGTTTGTGGACGATGTATATTTTTGTTTGCATAAAAACACTCCTAACCGCCCAAAGAGCTCAACTCCTGAAAAAAGCTCACGGAATTTTGCTCCTTACAACAGTGAGTACCCAATCAATTGTACTATTATTAAATACCGTCTGGATTGATCTACCGCAAATATTCAATGTTTGCTTAGTCATAATCGGGATTCTTCTTTACTGTATTAGTCTCTTTTTTATAGCTAAACGCTATGTCAGCCGATCTTCTACTGGGAGAGTTGCTACACATTGGAATAATACTAATTGTATTCTTCATGGAGCTTTATCGATTACAGGGCTCGCCTGTATAACGTCTCAAGCCATCAATCCAGAAATGATTTTATTCATTTGGGCACTTGCTTGTCTTATGTTTTTTCTTGTTGAGGGAATTGAAATTTATCGCATGTATGAGCGCATTAAATTATATGGAATTCGAGAAGGTATTCTAACGTATGATGTATCACAATGGAGCCGATTGTTTACGTTTGCTATGTTTTATACGTTCACTTCTTATGTTGACCCTTCCTCAAAACTTCAAGCAATTGTTCAGCATACAACATTATTAACGGGCATTTGGGTTATTCTGTCCTTATGTCTTGCTGAACTTTTGATGCTCTTTTTTAGCTCTATTGCACACCCTAAAACAAGCCAGATACAGCGTAATGAACAATCTTTATAAAAAATAAAACTCCTGCGGTCTGCAAAAAGCCACAGGAGTTTTGTTTATATAACAAGCTTAAATATAGATAGAACAAGACCAATCAAGAACCCACAGAGAGCTCCATTGACGCGAATCCACTGTAGATCTTTACCAACATTTGTTTCTACCATATGGATGAGCGTGTCATTATCTAATTTCTCAAGGTTTTCTTTCACAAGACTACCAATTTTAGAATGATTATTTTCAATAAAAGAGGCAGCCTGTCCGTGAATCCATTTTTCAATTGTGTTTACTTTTTCTTCATCATTCTTCGTTTTCTCAATAAGTTCTCTTACAGCTGAGAGCACATGTTTTGCAATAAATACTCGATCCGCTAGCATTTTATGAAGTTTATCCTTATACCGCTCTAAGACAGCTTTGATTTTGTCCGAAGCTTCAATGTTTTGAACTGTTTTATCTTTCCATTGATTGATTTCAGTCATAAGCTCTTCACGATCTGAAACACCTTTAATTTCCTGGCGAATACGATTTAAAATAAGCCCCCGGTAAGGATTATCCTTATCTTGAAGGAGAACGATCTTTTCAAGAAGAAAGGGCTGAAGGATTTTTCCGAGCTTATCCTCATTAATAAAACTACTAAAAGAGCTCATTGCCATTTTTAAAAATCCATCTGATTCTGTATTATCAAGAAATTGTTTGGCCATAACGCCAATTTTATGTCTTGTATCTTCTTTGGAAATCCATTTTTCTACTTCAGCTAAAATATAGTCTATTGCTTTTTCATCTAGATTTCTTTTTACAACTTGATCTGTTAGAGATTTTACAAAAACAGTAACATCTACAGATGAGATGTATTTTTTTAATTCTTTTTCAATAAAAATAGAAATTTGGTCTAAATTCACTTTATCAACAGCATGTTTAAGTCCCGATTGAGTTGCTTTATAAACACCTTCTGATGCCAGTTCTCGCTCTAGGAGTGGAAAAAGCTTGTCTGTAAATGTGATCTGTCCAATCTTTCCTTTAATACTCTCTTTTGTCAGCCAATTATTCTCAACCATTGCAATGGCTCCACGTACCATCTTATCACGGTTTTTAGGAAGAAGTGCCGTATGTGGAATAGGAATACCTAGCGGATGGCGGAAAAGAGCTGTTACAGCAAACCAATCCGCAAGTCCCCCAACAAGCCCTGCTTCAAATCCTCCTTGTAGAAGTTTGCCAATAATAGAATCTTGAAAAGGAAGAGTTGCCAGAAACCCTATACCCATAATTCCTAGTGAAATACCTGCAAAGTATCTAGATTTTTGTTGTTTTTTTGCCATTATAACTTCCCTCAAATATAGTTTTTTATCGCTTTCTTTCATGATTATTCTCAATATAGAAGCCCATATACTATGAAAGGGCTACACTTTAAATTTTAGAAAAGTGACGCTTGCTCGTTTATTTTATCAAAGAACTTTATCATTAGCCACTTCTTACCATAATTAAGAATAAAAAAGGAAGACCTTTAAACTTACAAGGTCCTCTACTAATAGCTATTGTATCTAGCTTCTAAATACGTTTCAACAGACTTTATTTTTACTTTTGTATAGATAGATTTTCGAAAACTCAGCATGTCTAATACTTTATAAAAGTATAGATCTACTTTCGAGTAATGTCCAAGTGGATCTTTAGTTGCTAAAAAATTCACCCGTCTCACATCCTTTAAAAGAAGTGATATTTTATATGTAAAATTATAATATATCATGATTAAAAGAAGCCAAACAAATTCATTGTTTGGCTTTAATCAACAGTTTTTATTGATAAAGAATTCATGATATTGATTGAGGCAGCAACATTTCTTGCTGCTCTCTTCATGTATTCTTCTGCATTTTCAATAGCATCAGAAAGGGATGTTACACATGGAACAATTGTAAATAATGCATCGATTCCATGTTCATGTACAACTTCACTATCTTCAGAGAGCGAACCCGCAAATCCGATAACAGGTACTCCATATTTTTTGGCGGCTTTTGCTACCCCAATTGGTGTTTTACCGTAGATCGTTTGACTATCAATTCTTCCTTCTCCTGTAATAATAAGGTCTGCATTCTTTGCATGATCTTCAAAGTCTACGGCATCTAAAACAATATCAATCCCTCTTTTTAATTGTGCATTCAGGAAAGCAAACAAACTCCCCCCAATTCCCCCAGCTGCCCCACTTCCCTTAACTTCTCGAAATTGTATTCCTAACATTTCTTCGGCAATATCGGCAAAATGTGCAAGGTTACTATCAAGAATATCAATCGTTTCAGAAGTAGCACCTTTTTGAGGACCAAAAACAGCCGACGCTCCTCTCTTTCCTGTTAAAGGATTATCTACATCACACGCTACTTCTATTTGAACATCTTTAATTCGTACATCAAAGTGTTGTAAATCTATTGTTGAAAGCTTTGCAAGTGCCCCACCGCCAGGGCCAATTTCTTTTCCTTCTTGATCTAATAGCTTAACACCTAAAGCTTGTAGCATACCTGCTCCCCCATCATTTGTTGCACTTCCGCCAATGCCAATAATAATGTGGCTGACACCCAAATTAAGGGCAGCTTCTATTAATTCTCCTGTTCCTCTTGTTGAAGTAATAAGTGGATTTCGTCTCTCATGTGGAACAAGATGTAGACCAGATGCAGCCGCCATTTCAATAATGGCCGTTTCTCGATCTCCTGTTAAACCAAAGAAAGCCTCAACTTCCTCTCCTAAGGGACCTGTCACTGTTCTTTTCTCAATTGTTCCCCCTGTTGCATCAACTAACGATCTTACCGTTCCTTCCCCACCGTCGGCCATCGGAAGCTTTACATAAGAAGCTTGTGGAAATATTTCCTTAAACCCTTTTTCGATTGCATCAGCAGCCTCTAATGCAGATAGGCTTTCTTTAAAAGAGTCAGGAGCAATGATAATTTTCATTTTATTCATCTCCCTTTTCACATCTATTTTTTTATAGTCCCTAACTATCCAAATAATTTAAATACACCAAAGATAAGTGTAGAAACAATGGCAAGCGTGAGACCAATTAGAGATTCGTAAGGCATTAGCTTTAGCCTTTCTTTCATATTCATATTGACACTTCCCGCTGTAGAGTGAAAGAAACTCCCATGTGGCAAGTGATCAAGAACAGTTGCTCCTGCGTGCACCATAGCTGCTCCTGCTAGTGCCGATACACCTAATCCAATGATTGTGCTACTAAAAACAGTACTTGCGACAGCTGTTCCTGCTGTTGTAGAAGCAGTTGCTGCCGACATGAAAATCCCAGAGGCTGGTGCTAGTAGATAAGGAGGCAGTCCAGAAGCACTTAAAGCTTGTGTTACAACATCTTTCAACTCTGAATTTGCAATAATACCTGCTAATGTTCCTGTTCCTAATAGCATGATAGCCACGCCTGACATTTTATTTAAGCCAGAGATAGCATATGCATTAATATGTTTAGATTTTCTCATCGCAATTGCGCCCACAATCCCCCCAATTGGTAAAGCAACCATTGGATCAATATTAACCCCGAAAAGCGGGCGAAGTGCTAACAAAATAATCGTAACAATTGGAGCAACTAAAGCTGTGATAAATACCGGAGCTTTTGCATTGTCCTTCATTTCAATTTCTTTACTTTCAACAAACGATCCTTTATTTGCCAACTTTTTAGCTAAAATATAAGTTATAAATAGGCCAAAAACAGCTGGAATAACGCCTGCTACCATAACAGATGTAAGAGGCACCTTGAAGGCATCTGCAGCTGCAATCGCATTTGGGTTTGGTGACATAATGTTTCCTGCCTTCCCCCCTCCAATCATTGCGAGTAAGATTGCCGTTTTCGATAAATTCGCTCTTTTTGCAATAGCTAGAGCAATAGGAGAAACAGTAATAACTGCTACATCAACAAAAACCCCAACAGTTGTCAAAATGGTTGTTGCTAATGCTAAAGCAAGCAGTGCCCGTTTTTCACCTAGCCTTTTAACAATAGTTTCAGCAATCGAAGATGCGGCACCTGATTCAATTAATACTCCTGCTAAAACCCCTGCTGCCATAATCCTCAGCACTGCTGAGATAATATCTTGTGCTCCTTCCATCATCAATGTAACTGTATCTGTAATATCTACTCCACCAATTAGTCCACCGATTAATGCACCAGCTACCATCCCATATGCTGGAGGTACCCTCCTTAAGATTAAAACAATCGCAATAATTAAGGCACTAATCGCTCCCCATACGCTTACTGTCATATCCATTAAAGCTCCCTTCCCCTTCTTTCTCACGGATGTTACTTATATTGTAAGCGTTTACTTAATGAGTATCATTGTGAAGAGTGATGAAATATGAACAAAATATCGTCTTTATTATTGTGCGTTTGCACAGTTATGTAAGATCATTTAAAAGTTTTGCTATATACAGTTCCATAACATCTTTCATGTTTTTTGGATCTTTTCCTGTTATGGTTAAAATCCGCTCAAGGCGGTATCTTAATGTATTGCGGTGAATAAATAGGCGCTCAGCCACCTTGTTTAATTCCCCACTCTCTTCTATGTATATCTCTAGTGTTTTAATCAGCTCTCCATTTTTATCATGTTCAATCAGTCTATGATAAAAATAGAACATCTCCTTACTACTTGTAAGCTGTGACAATGAAATTTCAAGCTGGTACTCTTCATAGTGATAAAAGCACTTTTCCGGCTGAAGCTTTTGACCAATTTCAATTGCCCTTTTTGCATACTGAAATGAAGATTTCACATTCAACAAATCATCCACAACAAATCCTATCCCTATTACAAGCGTGTTGTCGTATTTATTGATCCACTTCTTAAATAGAGAGAGCCAGCTCCTAAAATCTATCTCGTTGATGACATTCTTCAGTATAATAATGCCATCATTAATCGTAACTCCAATTAGGTCTTCTTGAGATAATTCATAGCGAAGTGCACGAATGATTTTATGATTAGAAAAGTCTATTCTAGTTGATTGTTTAAGCACCACTGCTACTCTTGATTTACTAAGGTTTACACCGAGAAATTCTAATCGCTCTCTTATCCCGTTTTCATTCATTTGTATTCCTGAAATAAGTTGGTTCACAATTTCACTTTGCAACCTTTCCTTCCACTGCACTCGGTCTAATAAAACAGACTGCTCCAATACAAGTTCAGCTGCCATTTTAACCAGTTGGGCATAGTTTTGAATTTCATGGGGTTCCCCTGTAATTCCAATCACTCCAACAGGCTGATTATTAAAATAGATTGGGAGGTTAATGCCTGGTCTTGATCCTTTCATTTCTGATGCTTTCACTTGATCTAACTCAATGCTTTCTTCATTCTTTAGAACAAGTAAAGCTCCAGCATGAAGCTGATTAATCCGAGTTTGATCACCAGAACCAATAATAATTCCCTCACTGTTCATCACATTAATATTTCGATTTAAAATTTTCATTGTTCTCTCTACAATCTCTTGTGCTAATTCATGGGTTAGAAACAGCATCAATTTCCCTCCCTTTATTTTTTTCTTCAATCTACCATATAGAGGAGAAACAATAAATAAAAAGAACATACAAGTTTAGAGAGATGTTTAATCCCTATTTCTTTAGCACATCCTATAAAACGGCACAGGAGCAAGGCGCAAAAGTTGTAAAAAGCACACCAGTCTTTTATAATCGATGTCTCAAATGAATAAGAAGGAATGATACCATGATTTCATTAAAAGGAAAAACAGCCATTATCACAGGCGGAGGTAGAGGCATTGGACGCTCTACTGCTATTGCTTTAGCTAAAGAAGGCGTAAACATAGGTTTAATCGGACGCTCAATTGAAAATCTTGAAAAAGTGAGTGCTGAACTTGCAGAGTATGATATTAAAGTTTCAGCAGCAACAGCAGACGTTGTTGAGCTTGAAGCTGTAGAACATGCCGTTGAGCACATTAAATCAGACCTAGGCACAATTGATATCCTTGTAAACAACGCAGGAATCTCAAAATTCGGTGGATTCCTTGACCTTGACCCACAAGAATGGGAAAACATTATTCGCGTCAATTTAATGGGTGTTTACAATGTAACGCGCGCAGTGCTCCCTGAAATGATCGAACGAAAATCAGGAGACATTGTAAATATTGCTTCAACAGCTGGTCAAAAAGGTGCACCTGCTACAAGTGCTTATAGTGCTTCTAAATTTGGAGTTCTAGGTTTAACAGAATCTCTTATGCTTGAGGTAAGAAAGCATAATATTCGTGTTACAGCTCTTACACCAAGTACTGTGGCAACAGATATGGCGAAGGAGATTGGTCTTATTAATAATGACCCTGAGACAATGATCAAGCCAGAAGATTTAGCTGATATTCTAGTTGCAGGATTGAAACTTCATCCAAGAGTTGTTATGAAAACAGCTGGTTTATGGTCTACAAATCCATCTTAATATGTGAAACAAAAAAGCAGCAGGAACATCATGTTCCTGCTGCCTTTTTTATTATGGAATAGATTTTTCAAGAATCTAACAACGTTTAAAATTTTCCGCGAGCGAGAAGTATATAAAGAAGAAAGCTCATTTTATCAACTATAGTTCATGTACAAAACCATAAATCTCATATATTTACGAGGAGGAATTGAAAATGGCAAAAGTTACGGTAGGAGAAGAGAATGGAAGTCCAATTGAACTGTATTATGAAGATTATGGGAGTGGAAAACCTGTAGTTCTTATTCACGGTTGGCCTTTAAGTGGACGTTCGTGGGAATTTCAAGTTCCTGCTTTAACTGAAGCTGGTTATCGTGTTATTACATATGACCGTAGAGGTTTCGGAAAGTCCTCTCAACCATATAAAGGATATGAATATGATACGCTAGCCTCTGATCTTAATAAACTTCTTGAGCACCTTGATCTTCATGATGTTACGCTTGTTGGATTCTCAATGGGTGGTGGTGAAGTAGCTCGCTATATTGGAATATACGGAACAGAGAGAATTGAAAAGGCTGTTTTAGCAGGAGCTGTTCCTCCTTACCTTTATAAAACTGATGAGCATCCTGAAGGTGGGCTTGATGATGCCACGATTAAGGAATTTGAAAATGGAGTGAAACAAGATCGCCTTGCATTCCTTGAAGACTTTACAAAGAATTTCTTCTCTACAGAAGATCAAAAAGACCTTGTAAGTGAATCATTCCGTCTATACAACAAAGATATTGCCGCCTTTGCTTCACCAAAAGGCACATTAGATTGCATCTCCGCTTTTGGAAAAACAGACTTCCGAAATGATTTAAAGAAAATGAACATTCCAACGTTGATTATTCACGGTGACGCAGATTCCATCGTTCCATTTGAAGTAAGCGGAAAACTTTCTCATGAATCAATTGAAAACAGTGAACTAGCTCTTATTAAAGGTGGACCACATGGGTTGAATGCAACACATGCCGAGGAGTTTAATAAGGCGCTTGTAAACTTTTTAAATAAAGAAAACTAAGGTATATGAAAAACAGAAGCGAGAAGGCCATAATTTATGGTCTTCTCACTTTTGTTTCAATTTCTATACTCAAATGTTTTAATCTTCTTTTTCGTTTAAAGGTGTAAAAGATTTAGATATTAAACTAAAACAACCTAAATTCTCATCTAAAAAAATCATTTCACCTACGTTTTATGTTACTGTCCATTTGTTTTCTTTTTCCCTCTAGTCCCATATAAAATAAATAATAGAATAAACCATACCGGTGTCAACAATAAGGCTGGACGTGTTTCTTTAGAGAACAGCATAATAATAAGAATTATAGCAAACAACGTTAGGACAACATAATTTATAAATGGGGTTAATGGCGCTTTGAATGTTGACTTTGAATGTAATTGTGGACGTGTTTTCTTATATCTTAAATGACAAATAAGAATAACACTCCAAACCCAAATAAAACAAATGGCACTAATGGTTGTCACAATTCCAAAAGCTTGTTCCGGTATAAGTTTGCTTAAAAGAGCTCCCACCGAGATGACAAGCGTAGATATTAATAACGCGTTACCTGGTACATGGTTTTTATTCAATTTTGTAAGATTCGATGGACCTTGGCCCTTAGTACTTAAACTATATAACGTCCGGCTCGTTGAAAACATTCCACTATTACAAGCCGAAGCGGCTGAAGTTAATACAACAAAATTAATGATTCCTGCGGCAATCGGAATACCAATCAAACTAAACGTCTTAACAAAAGGACTTTCTGCTGCATTTAGTTCCATCCATGGATTAATACATAATAAGACAATAAGTGCACCAACATAGAAGAATAAAATTCTTAGAGGAATTTTATTAATTGCTGATGGGATATTTTTCTGTGGATTAGATGTTTCTGCTGCCGATACACCTACTAATTCCACACCAACATATGCGAATATAACCATTTGAAATGAAAGTAGGAAACCTGAAATTCCATTCGGAAAAACTCCTCCATGTTCCCAAAGATTTTTAATCGTAACTGGTCCTGTATCTGTCTTGAATCCCATCACTAGCAAAATAATCCCAACGCTAATTAATACAAGAATAGTAATTACTTTGATTAAAGCAAACCAAAACTCCAATTCTCCAAAAAGTTTCACAGTTAATAGATTGAGTCCTAACAAAATGATTACGCAGATGAGTGCAGGTATCCATTGCGGGATATCAAACCAATATTGCACATATACACCAACAGCAATAACATCAGCCATTGCTGTCATAATCCAACAAAACCAATATGTCCATCCGGTCACAAACGATGCCGCAGGTCCAAGATATTCTTCCGCAATATCTGTTAAAGATTGATAACCTGCTTTAGATAACAACAGTTCCCCTAGCGCCCTCATAACAAAAAAGAGGGCCATACCTACGATTAAATAGGCAAAGATAATAGAGGGTCCTGCCAATTGTATGGCTTTACCAGATCCTAAAAATAGCCCAGTACCAATAGTGCCTCCAATTGCGATAAGTTGAACATGACGATTTGATAAATCTCTCTTCAAGCCTTGCTGTGCCAAACTTAACTCCTCCTTAAAATGAATAGAATTACCATGTGAAATTGTGAACAATAAATTAACCCAATAAAAAAAGAGATTGGATGTCCTCCAATCTCTTGATCATAAGAATAACAAATAATATTCGTTAAGCTGATTACTATCAGCATAACAAATAAATATCCGGTACTCTTCTGTCCTTTTGCCTGAGATTGTGAACCCTTCGGCGCCGCAAACTTTCTGCAGTCTCTCCAGAAGCTGCTCCTGCTATAGTGTGACCCATAACAATCATAGCTTTCTATTTATTAAATTTTTGGATAGGTATCATTACTGTCGAATAGTTTTTTATTCTAATGTTAGTTAAATGTTTTGTCAATAACAAAGATAATTCTCATTTATTTAATCTCCCTGAAATAAGGAGATAGAAATCATTCAATTAAAACCAATGTTACTTATGATATGACTCTCACCATACATATTTAATCATTGCTTTATAAATTCCTACGTTTATAAAGCATATAACTCCAGTTTTCCCCTATATCTTCTCTATTTATTTTACGTTATAAAAAATGATTAGTAAAATAAGAATATATAAATTTCTAAACCCTATAAAATATTTATTTAAAATAATAAATGCATTTTAATTGACAATAGTATTCAATTCTATATAATAATTAGTATAAATTAATAATTATTATATGAGGTTTACAAAGTCACTGAACAAACTCTCTATAATAATTAAATAGTAAATCTAGGAGGAATTTTAATTATGTCTCTAATTGGAAAAGAAGTACAACCATTTACAGCACAAGCTTATAAAAACGGTGAGTTTATCGAAGTTACAGAAGAAAATCTAAAAGGTCAGTGGAGTGTTGTTTGTTTTTACCCAGCAGATTTCACTTTCGTTTGCCCAACTGAGCTTGAAGACCTTCAAGAACAATATCCTGCACTTCAAGAATTAGGAGTTGAAGTATTCTCTGTTTCAAGAGATTCTCATTTTACACATAAAGCATGGCACGATTCATCAGAAGCAATTGGCAAAATTACTTACACTATGATTGGTGATCCTGCACATATCCTTTCTCGCCAATTTGATGTATTTATCGAAGAGCTAGGTCAAGCTGACCGTGGTACTTTCATTCTTGATCCTGATGGTGTTATCCAAGCTGTTGAAATCAATGCAGATGGCATTGGTCGTGATGCAAGCACGCTTATCAATAAAATTAAAGCTGCACAATATGTTCGCAACAACCCAGGTGAAGTTTGTCCTGCTAAATGGCAAGAAGGCGGAGAAACACTTAAGCCAAGCCTTGACCTTGTAGGTAAAATTTAAGGAGAGCGATTATAAATGGCACTTGATGCAGAAATTAAATCACAATTAAATCAGTATCTTCAACTATTAGAAGAGAATATTCTGCTTAAGGTCAGTGTAGGTTCAGATGACGTATCAAAGGAAATGCTAGCTCTTGTTGATGAGCTAGCTTCCATGTCATCTAAAATCACTGTCGAAAAAGTAGAATTAAATAGAACACCAAGCTTTAGTATCAACCGTGTTGGCGAAGAGACTGGCATCACTTTTGCTGGTGTACCTTTAGGACACGAATTCACTTCTTTAGTATTGGCTCTATTACAAGTTAGTGGACGAGCTCCAAAAATTGATCAAAGTGTAATTGATCAAATTAAAAAGATTGATGGTGAATATCACTTTGAATCTTATGTTAGCCTAACTTGCCACAACTGCCCTGACGTTGTGCAAGCACTAAACATTATGAGTGTGCTTAACCCTAACATTACGCACACAATGATTGATGGAGCTGCATTTAAAGAAGAAGTCGAAAGTAAAAATGTTATGGCTGTACCAGCTGTCTTCCTTAATGGAGAATTCTGGAATGGAGGCCGTATTTCACTTCAAGAAATTATTGCTAAATTAGGTGAGGGCTTAAGTGCAGAGGATTTGGCAGACAAAGATCCATACGATGTCCTCGTTGTTGGTGGCGGACCAGCTGGAGCAAGTGCAGCCATCTATGCAGCACGTAAAGGTATCCGTACAGGAATCGTTGCTGAACGCTTTGGTGGACAGATTCTTGACACACTAAGTATCGAGAACTTTATTAGTGTAAAAGCTACTGAAGGACCTAAGCTTGCACAGGCTCTTGAAGAACATGTAAAAGAATATAATATTGACGTAATAGACCTACAGCGTGCTAAACGTTTAGAAAAGAAAGATCTTTTTGAAATTGAACTTGAAAACGGTGCTATTCTTAAGAGTAAATCTGTCATTATTTCAACAGGTGCTCGTTGGCGAAATGTTAACGTTCCTGGCGAACAAGAACTTAAAAACAAAGGAGTTGCGTACTGCCCTCATTGTGATGGTCCATTGTTTGCAGGAAAAGACGTAGCGGTTATCGGTGGCGGTAACTCTGGTATTGAAGCGGCAATTGATCTTGCAGGAATTGTGAAACATGTTACAGTTCTTGAATTTGCATCAGAGTTAAAAGCAGACCAAGTGCTTCAAGAGCGTCTTAACAGCCTGCCAAATGTAACAGTTGTAACGAACGCTGCTACTCAAGAAATTACGGGTACTGACAATGTAACTGGTATTACGTACACTGATCGTGAGACAAATGAAGAACATCATGTTGAATTACAAGGTGTGTTTGTTCAAATCGGACTTGTGCCAAATACTGAATGGTTAGAGGGGACAATTGAGCGTAATCGCATCGGTGAAATCGTTGTTGATAAGCGTGGAGCTACTACAATGCCTGGAGTGTTTGCAGCAGGAGATTGTACAGATAGCGCCTATAACCAAATTATTATTTCCATGGGATCAGGTTCGACGGCAGCCTTGGGTGCATTTGATTATCTCATTCGAAATTAATTTAGAACTTAACTAGTGAAATCCTAGTCTAACGGTTCTTTTGATATTTATAAATTCCTCGAACATTTATAAATGCCATTAAAAAACCTGTTAGACTGAGATAGATCACCTTACCATAAACAATTTTAACATTTTTTTTAGAAAATCACTATCCTGTCTAGTTAGATAGAATAGTGATTTTCTTTTTTTATTATTCTTTATTTTTTATATCAAAAATAGCTTATGATAGAAAAATCCAATACAAAAGACATAGTTTCACAGCCCTCTATTATTTTACAACCCACAATATTTTTAAGATTCCACAGTATTTGGGAATTTAAAATATTAAAGCTCAAAACATCTCTATTTCCTTTAGCAATTTCTTTTCACTATGTTACCGCTTGTAACCTTATCCTTATAGACTGATTCATTCTTGTCGCTTCCACAACTACTAATAGTTAATAATATTAGCATTGTATCAAGGAGCACCTATATCTTAATTAATACAAGACATCCTTCTCGTTCAATTCCCTCCCTTTCTCTCTTTATACAAATATATTCAACCAGAAATATCTCCTAGTTTTAGAATAAAAAGGACTTTTCTCTTCACTTCTTTTTACTTATTCTTCAACCTCTCAGCAAGTTCATATAGGGAATGGTACTGTTTAATTTGATAATACCGTCCTTCTTTTTGTAAATATCCCTTATCGCAAAATTGTGTAAGCACATGCAGTAAGTGCCGATATGATACACCTAAATAATCGCAAATTGTTACGTGTTTCTCCTTATAAACTCCTTCATCAGCAGTTTGTAAAATAAAATCTGCAAGCCGGTTTTCGAGAGGAAAAGCGAGGCTTTGGGAATACTTTGCAGCCATATGGGTTGCCTTTACACTTAAAAATTTGGCTAATTCACATAGAAATTTCGTATTTTCCAACAAACATGTGCGATAGCGCTGAATAGGCAGAGCAAAACAAACAGTCTTCGTAGAAGCTTGAATTCCTTTTGTATAGTAAACTTCATGTAATAATTCCATTTCTCCAATGTAATCGTTTGTGTTAATAAAATTGATTAACGAAACTTTTCCATTTTGATGTGTTACATATATTTTTGCTTTTCCTTCAATAACATAAAATAAAAAGTCTGGTCTCATGCCTTCTTTAATAATCCATTCATCTCGTTGATATTCTTGTATTTCTATAAATTCTTCAACTGGAAAAGAAAATAAATCTGCAATATAGTTCTTCTTTAAATATAGTTGCTTTTTCTCACCCTTATAGATTTCCATAATCCACCTCAAAATATGAGATATCTCATATTATTCGTATGTATCTCCATGATATCATGCAAATATTGGGGAGGGATACAGAATGAAAACACATCATTGGATGAGTACACAGTTTTTTAGTTTTTATATGACATGGGGAATTTTTCTTCCCTATTGGACTGGATGGATGATTCATACAAAAGGAATAACCGTTGCTCAAGCTAGTTTGATTATGAGCTTAGGTTTGGTTGCAAGAGGACTTTCCACACTATTTGCCTTTCCTTATTTATCAGGAAAATTCAGTAGTAAAACATTATTAAATGGAGCTGGAGCAGGAACTCTGGTTGCCATTCTATGTTATATTCCAGCAAATTCCTTTGTGAGCTTACTTATGGTCACCCTTGTACTGCACTTTTTTTACCCGCCTTTAATGCCTGCTTTAGATAGTGCTGCTGGCATCTTAGTACAAGGTAAACAGTTAAGACATTATGGGAAAAGCCGCAAGTGGGGATCCATTGGGTTTGTTGCAGCTGGCATAATTTTAACCTTCTTTACAGGGAGACTTGGAGATGAGGTAATTTTAGGGGCACTTTTACTTGGCACCTTAATATTTGTGTGTCTTGGTTTTATGCGCGCACCTGTTATTTTATCCAAAAAGCCACAGGTGGACCAAACACAAAAAAGGAGTATGTTACAATTATTTCGTATTAAACACTTTAGTTTGGTACTCATCATTGTAATCTTACTGCAGGCAGCACATGCTTCTTATTACAATTATGGTTATCTTTTTTTACAAGAAATCCATGCACCCAAATATTTAATTGGTGTGATTATTAACATTGCCGTGATTGCAGAAATTGTTTTTTTCGCAATCGCAGATCGGAGATTTTATAAATTTTCAGTAGGATCCTTGCTCGCACTAGCAGCACTTGGTTCTTCTATACGTTGGATATTAGTGTTTTCCTTTCCAAGTGTAATTGTTTTCTGTATTGCACAAACATTACATGCGTGCTCATTTGCTATGGGGCATTATGCATTTATGAAATACTTAATTAAAAACATTCCACATGAGCAGATTACGAAAGCACAAGGTATGTATTCAGCGCTAGCACTTAGCTGGAGCACTGCAGTGTTCACGCTTTTTGGTGGCTTTTTATACGAAATTGAGCCACGATATGCCTTTATCGGAATGATTATTTGTACCATTCCCTCAATGCTGCTTGCACTTGTATATCAAAAGTTGGAGCTTAGAAAAAATGTTTTAATTTCTATTTAGTTCTTTTACTTAAAATCTTACAAAGCTGAGTCAACCTTATCCGCTGTATAAACTTCAAATGCTATGGCAAAGTATATTTTCATTTTATCTAATGTCTGAAATCCGTGCCAAGCCTACATAGACATAAGATAATACTAATTATTATAAAACAGGCGGCTTATCCATTTTGGATAAGCCGCCTGTTTTATGCATGTTTACAAGATATAAGGAGAAACTTTATTTACTTATGATAAGGCTCACTGTAACGCATCTTAGTGAGGTTTTAATTCAATTCTTTATTTGGTATAACAATGAATAGGGAATTAAGTTCATAGTATTTCTCCCTTTAGAAAATCAAATTAAAGCATTGATATACCTAATATAATTATCAATTAAATTACTTTATTAGAAAATAAATCTAAATCCATATATTTTTTGTTTCGGTAATATCCCCTACTACTTTATTTTCAAACAAAAACATCTGCTTTCTTACTTAGTATAGTACTATACTAAAACTATGCAATATATAATCCTCTGGAAAGGAACTTAAGATGAATTCATCATTAGAAATGCTAATCCAAGTTTTTGAACGGGCGGCACTCTTGTTAATTTGCTTATTTTTTTTAACAAGAGTCCCCAGATTTAAAGAATCTCTCCATAAAGAACAGCATTCACTTTCGGAGAAAATTGTCATCACTCTTATCTTTTGTTTATTTGCTATTTTTGGGACCTATTCCGGAATTAAAGTGGAAGGGTCTTTAGTCAATGTAAGAATTATCGCTATCATGTCTGGGGGCATATTATTCGGTCCATGGGTAGGCATCATTACTGGAATTGTTTCAGGTGTGCATCGTTTTTTAATTGACATTGGTGGCGTAACATCCATTCCATGTCTAATTACAAGTATTATTGCCGGGATAGCATCCGGTTTTATTAACCTTAAAGTAAAAAAAGCAAAGCGTTGGATTTATGGGATTATCGCAGGGATGAGCTGCGAAGTCCTTACCATGTTATTGATACTTGCTATGTCAGACCCTTTTAAACTTGGCCTCGATATTGTATCAAAAATTGGCTTTCCTATGATTGCGGGTGAAGTCAGTATCGGCTTGATTGTTTTATTGGTCATGAGTGTGGAAGATGAAAAGGAAATGATTGCTGCTAAACAAGCAAAGTTAGCCTTAGATATTGCCAATAAAACATTACCTTATTTTCGTTCGATCAATACAGAATCTTTGACAAAAATTTGTACAATCATTAAAGATCAAATTCATGCCGATGCAGTGGCTATAACCGATACAGAAACTGTCCTTGCTTATGTTGGCTTTGGTGAAGAACGGTATAAAATTGGACAAGAAATCATAAGTGATCTAACGAAATCAGCAATCCGTAGTGGTGAAATCACGATTAGAAATCATGTGGCTGATCAACAAACTCCTGAAATTCAGTCTCTGCTCATCATGCCATTTGAAGAGCGGGGAGAAGTCACGGGATCTCTCAAAATTTATTCTCGCAAAGCCTCCGAAATGACCTATCCTTTGCAAACGATGGCAATTGGTTTATCACAAATTATTTCTACCCTTATGGAAATATCCCGTGTCGAGCAGATTAAGGAGGCAGCCAACAAAGCAGAACTAAAGGCACTGCAAACAAAAATTAATCCACACTTTCTCTTCAATGCACTGAATGCCATTGCGTCGACAACCCGACGCAATCCAGAAAAAGCCCGTGAATTGATTGTTACTTTATCAAGCTATATGCGATACAATCTGGAGTTAAATGATGAACTTATCAATATTCATGATGCACTAAAACAGGTGCGCGATTATGTTGAAATTGAAAAGGCTCGTTTTGGATCTAAACTTCAGGTGGAATATGATATTGAAGAAGTAAACATAAAACTTCCAAGTCTGCTTATTCAGCCACTGGTCGAAAATGCAATTATTCATGGCATACTAAAAAATGGTCCCGGTATTGTTACAATTGCTGTGAATGACCTCGGTGATAGAGTCCGGATTAGCGTAAAGGATACGGGAGCTGGGATAGCAGATGAGGTAATAGAGAATTTGTACCGGGATGAGGTCCCTGCAAATAAAATCGGATTATATAATGTACATCAACGAGTTAAATTGATTTATGGCAAAGGACTAATCATCAAAAGATTATCTCCAGGTACTGAAGTTTATTTTGATATTGTAAAGGAGAAAAAATGAAAGCGATTATTGTTGAGGACGAATTTCCTGCAAGAGAAGAATTAAAATATCTTATTGAAACACATAGCAGCATCCAAGTGACCAATTGCTTTGAAGATGGATTAGATGTCCTAAAATTTTTACAAGAAAATGACACAGATGCTATTTTTCTTGATATCAACATTCCATCTCTCGATGGGATGCTGCTGGCAAGCAATATAAGTAAGTTTGCAAAAAGGCCCTATATTATTTTTACAACAGCATACAAAGAGCATGCGGTCCAGGCATTTGAACTTGAGGCTTTTGATTATATCCTTAAGCCATATGATGAGAAGCGGATTGCTTCTATGTTGCATAAGCTTGAATCTGCTTTTTTGCGTGATCTAGATCAAATAGATAAAGAAGAGAAGTTATCTTTCCCAAAAAATAATTCAGTTAAAATCTTAGGAACAGATGCTCGAGTAAATTTGCGAAAAAACGATAAAATAATTGTCACAGACGTGAATGATATTTATTATGCGTTAGCGAGTGAAAAGGTAACACTGGTCTATACATTTGATGAAGAATACACGATGCCAATGAGTATAACAGAGTTCCATTCCACTCTTCCTCAGAACCTTTTCTTTCGCTGTCATCGCTCTTATACAGTAAATTTATCCAAAATTCGTGAAATCGTCCCTTGGTTTAACCAAACCTATATGATTCATCTTAAGGACTTTAATGCTGAGATTCCTGTAAGCCGGAGCAAAGTAAAAGAGTTTCGACAAATTATGCGATTTTAACTGCAATTCATTCCCTTCTTTAAGCATTTGGTTCTGAATACGATTTCATGATTTTTTTTAGTGGTATGATCTTCTTGTAAACGCATTCTACTAAGAAACCAGCATTGGTTTCGTAAGTTGAAGGGAAGATCAACATGAATTCACAAACAAGTAATCGCTGGCTGATTGTTCTAGGAACCATTATTGTTCAAATGGGCTTAGGAACTATTTATACATGGAGCTTATTTAACCAACCATTGGTTGATCACTTTGGCTGGCAATTGAACTCGGTAGCCATTACTTTTTCAATTACAAGCTTTGCTCTAGCTTTTTCCACACTGTTTGCTGGCAAACTTCAGGATCGCTGGGGAATTCGCCGCTTAATCGCAACTGCGGGCATTGTCTTGGGCGCAGGTTTAATCATTAGCTCACAAGTCTCATCATTATGGATGCTTTATATCTTGGCTGGTGTTGTGGTGGGATTTGCCGATGGTACTGCTTATATCACGTCATTGTCAAATCTTATTAAGTGGTTTCCAGAGAGAAAAGGGCTTATTTCTGGAATCTCTGTCGGTGCTTATGGTACAGGAAGTTTGCTGTTCAAATATATTAACGGGTCACTAATTCAACACGTTGGCGTATCTTATACATTTTTATACTGGGGCATAATCGTGATGATTATGGTTATAGGCGGCTCATTCTTAATTCGCGAGGCACAGGTAACAAGCCAATCCCCGGCTGTTAATGGGGTACAAGCTAAAGACTACACAGTTAAAGAAATGCTTAAAACAAAAGAAGCTTACTTATTGTTTATTATGTTTTTCACTGCGTGTATGAGCGGTTTATATCTAATCGGAGTTGTAAAAGATATCGGTGTAAGTTTAGCTGGTTTGGATGTGGCAACAGCAGCCAATGCTGTTGCGTTGGTAGCGATTTTTAATACAATTGGCCGCATTATCCTTGGAGCGCTATCAGATAAAGTTGGCCGTTTAAAAGTAGTAGCAGGCGCTTTGTTAGTGACTGCAGTAGCTGTATCTGCTTTAAGTTTTCTAGAACTAAATTATGGATTGTTCTTTGTGTGTGTTGCAGGAATTGCTTTCTGTTTTGGCGGAAATATAACCATTTTCCCTGCAATTGTTGCTGATTTCTTTGGCTTAAAAAACCAAAGTAAAAACTATGGGATCATTTATCAAGGGTTTGGGATCGGTGCATTGTCCGGATCATTTATTGCCGCAGCGCTTGGCAGCTTTGTTTCTACTTTCACGTTTATTGCCGTGTTAAGTATAATCTCAGTAGTCATTGCGCTGTTTATCAAGGCACCTGGTCAAAGAGATATTTTGAAAAAAGAAAAAACTCACGCCGCATAAAAGGCTACCAAGATTGGTTAATCCCAACAAAATAGCCTTCATAGGTCACTGTATTAGAATAATAATACGCTAAAAGGTACCTCTATTTTAGAGGTACCTTTTATTCATAAAAATCAGCGGTTACTTATGATACGGTTCTCCTCGATTAATTCGAAATCCGCGATAAATCTGCTCCACTAAAATTAATCTCATCAACTGATGTGGAAAAGTCATTTTTGAAAATGACAATGTATCATTAGCTCTTTTCATTACATCACTGCTTAATCCTAGTGATCCACCAATAACAAAAGCAATTTTGCTTTTTCCATATGTAGCAAGCTTATCTAAATCATCTGCAAGCTGTTCAGATGATTTCATTTTCCCTTCAATGGCGAGAGCAATGACATGTGTATCTTGTGAGATTTTAGCAAGTATCCGCTCTCCTTCTTTTCCTTTCACTTGTTCCATTTCAACCTCACTAAGGTTTTCAGGTGCTTTCTCATCTGGAAGTTCAACTACTTCTACCTTTGCATAAGCTGATAAGCGTTTTAAGTATTCATTAATACCTTGTTTTAAGTATTTTTCTTTTAATTTTCCCACTGTAATAATCGAAATATTCACAGGTTTTCTCCTCTCTGTAAATAGTTTACAAACAAGTTATACACAGAAATTATCCACATATCCACAAAGAGTGGCATATATGGTATAGGATCACTCGTTCCCCACTATATATGTAGCATTATTTTCGCAATATTCACAAGTTATACACAGTTCTTTATCTAGCTCTTTCATAATTGGGGCTTCTTCTGTTTCATCAACAATAATATCAAGCGCAAGCTCTACGTGCTCAAGGCAGCAATTCACTTTCATATTTTTTTCTCCTTTACGTTTTCTTCTTCCTGTGGACAAAATAATACACAGAAAATTCTGGAGTTATCCACAAGTTATTAACGTAAAAACAGGAGAAAGATTTCTCCTGTTTTACTTTGGTTCTTCCACAAGTTTTAATGTTTCGTTTTTCTTCTTTCCATTTCGATAAAACGTAATGTCTAATGTATCATTGACTCCTTTTTGATACAAGTATTTGCGGAGATCAATGATGTTTCGTACACGTTTACCTTCAATTTCAACAATCACATCATATTCTTTTATTCCAGCTTTAGCTGCTGGTGAAAGACGGGAAACGCGAAGCACTGCTACTCCCTCTACAATGCTTTTTGGCAACTTTAACGTTTCTTGTAGATGATAACCCGAAATTTGTGATAGTGAAAGAGTACTTACGCCAATATACGGTCTATGAACTTCTCCATCTTTTTCAAGATCTTCAATAAACGGTCGTGCTGTATTAATCGGGATTGACAACCCAATTCCTTCAACGGCATCTTGAGCAATTTTCATGGAGTTGATACCAATAACTTTGCCTGCCACATTAATAAGAGCTCCACCGCTATTTCCAGGGTTAATTGCTGCATCTGTTTGAATAACCTCTGCTTGCCAGTCTGGATTTCCGTCATTGTTTAAGTCTTGAGGAATTAATCTGTTTGTGCCTGAGATAATTCCTTGTGTGACAGAACCTGCAAACTGAAGACCGAGAGGATTACCAATTGCAATTGCAGGTTCTCCTGTTTTAATACGGTCTGAGTCTCCAAATTCAGCAAGTGTTTTAATATTCTTACCATCAATTTCAATGACCGCTAAATCTGTTAAATCATCTCCACCACGTACTTTTCCAGCAATACGCGATCCATCTTTTAAACTTACTTCAATCTCATTTGCACCTTCAATAACATGATAATTGGTGACAAGATATGCTTTATTTCCACTCTTTTTATAAAGGACTCCTGAACCTGTTCCAGCTTCAGATGATTCACTCTCATCTTCCCAGAAACCACTCTTTTGGATGTTCACAACCCCCACAACGGCATCAGATACTTTATCAACAGCTTCAGTAATGTCCGTTGTCACATCAATCGAAACAGACCGCTCTTCTGAAATGTTGTTTCCCTCTTTATTACTGCTCTCTGTGCGGCTTGATAAAATGCCATTTCTCTCTAAGGCAGGAAGAGCAAGCAGGATAAGAATAGCACCGATAATTGCACCAATAAGACCTGTAAAAAATATAGTTCTCTTTCTTCCTTTCCGTTCATCGTAAAGCCCCACTTCAAACATTCATCCTTTCTCACATTAGACATATGCTTTTATAGTATGGATGTTTGAAGTTTTTCTATCCTTCATTTAGAGGGATTTACGTGTGTGAAAGATCAATAAGAGGTGTTGGCTTTTTCGGATCAGTATCATGGATGTTGAACTGAATGCCAACCCCATGGTCTTTTTCTTTTAATGTTTGCTCTGCTGTCATTCTGGCAAGTTCTTTCATATTGTTATCTTGACTTAAATGAGCTAAGTAAATATATTTTGTATGATCTCCAATCACTTCTGACAAAGCGATAGCTGCATCTTCATTTGATACATGACCAAGGTCGCTCAAAATACGTCTCTTAATATTCCACGGATAATGTCCCATGCGAAGCATCTCAACATCATGATTGCTCTCAAAAATGAAGGCATCGCTATTTCTAACAATGCCTTTCATTCTATCGCTAACATATCCGGTATCTGTTAAAAGAGTGAGCTTTTTTCCTTCACTATGAAACGTGTAAAACATTGGCTCTGCGGCATCATGGGAAACCCCAAATGATTCAACTTCAATTCCTCCAAAGCTTTTTACATCTCCAATTTCAAATGAAAACTTTTGCTCTGTTGGAACTGTCCCAATTAAGTGCTCCATTGCCTTCCACGTTTTTTCATTTGCGTAAAGAGGCAGTTTATATTTTCTCGCGAGCACCCCTAGACCTTTAATATGGTCACTATGCTCATGGGTCACTAAAATGCCTGATAAGTTCTCAATTGATTGATCAACCTCTTTAAAAAGTTGTTCCATTTTTTTGCCACTAAGTCCTGCGTCAACTAGTAGTGATTCTTTTCCATTGCCAACAAAAAGAGCATTTCCTGTACTCCCACTTGCTAGCACACTAAATTGTAAACTCACCGTTCTCACTCCGTTTTTTTAACCATTACGTCTTTCTCTAATCAAGGGCTGTCACATAGTACACTTCAGCCTCACCTTTTTCCTTATCCACAGTGACTCGCCATGTTGGGGCTAAGATTTGTGAATCAGTTGCAGGTGGGAAATATGCATAATATCCTAAATCCATGCTAACTTTACTACCTTGATTAATTTTATTACTATTATACAGTTCGGTAACAGCATTCACTGGACTTTTCACAGTTTCAGTTTCTGTTCTCTGTTCAAACTGCTCTAGCATCCTTTGTTTGTAAGATACCATTTCATTCTTTTCATTAAGTTGAATGGTAATAAAGGTTTTAGTGTTATCATAAACAGGCTTTTGTTTATACAACTGGGCAAACGTAATTTGCCCACCATCTTTATCAATCTGTACTAGCTTATACTGATCCCCATTTATCATGTTCTTTTTCACAAAGTCTTCTAATTTGTTCTCTTCATCAGAAGAAGGTAAAGAAGTTGGCTTTATGAACTCTCCATGAATTTCTTTCCCATCTTCCTGAACCTCAACCTTTTGCTCTTTTAAACTACTCGTTTCTTTTTCCGTAAATGTATGAACATACGCTTTAATATATCCTGCCTGCTGATTACTGATTGGGGACTCTTTAAACGTAATATTAGCATCTTGTAATAATTCTTCACCTGTACGTTCTGAAATCACATCAAGCTGGTTAGCTTCCCTTTTAACCATAAATTGACGAGCAAGAAAAAGGTCCAGGATAAAGAAGATAACGATAAAAATCGTTTTCGTCTTATTCCAATCCATCCTTATCTCCTCCTTGCTCTGCTTTATCTACAATTTTGTACCATATTCCATCATACTTATAAAACCAATATGGCTTGAGCGTAATTACATTTGTAAAATCTTTCTCTGTTTGCAGCTCATAGCCTACTACAATATTTTTTAATTTGCTGTCATCAAAGTCTTCTCTTGCTTTAATTTCTTTTATAACATCTTCACCAGATGGTAATTTAATCTTTTTTCCATACTCATCTGAAAGTTTCCCTAATTGAAAGGTTGGACGTTTATAATCAGAGATATTTTGTCCTGAAGATTGTAACGTAACCTTCGATAAATCATCATCATTAAAAACAGGATAATAATCTTCATGAAGCTGGAATGTTACACTCTGAGCTGGAACAGTACTATCCCATTCTGTTAAATAATATGGATCTGTCCACCCTGCATGAGCGTTCACAAAGTCAAATGATCTTTTTATCGCTCCCTCTTTATCTATGCCTACATTTTGGTCCGCATCTTCATAGTTTGTGTATGCCATCAATGGTTTTGTTTTGGACAATTCCAACATTCGCTTTGAATCGTTATAAACAGTTTGACCTGAAAGCTCATTTTCTTCAACGATTTTCATATTATCAAACAATGCATTGCGAAACTTATCAGATGAAATCATTTCTTGTTTATAACTTTTTTGTTGAAGTGGGGTTGGTTGCTCTGGTAAGAAAAGGACTGATTTATCTTCTCTTTTAAATGCTATATAATCCTGTCCATTACTTTGTATGTCTTTATAATGTTTCTCCCATGCAGCTTCATTAAATCCCTTTATATTCGCCTCGTAAATCTCTTCTGTTTCGTAATTAACAAAATAGATACGCACAGACTGTGAGACATTGTCTGCTTGACCTGGCTTAAGAATGATTCGGTCAAATGCCCCCGATGGCATTGTCCCTTTTACTTCATACATACTTTGAAAAGTTGATAATGGCATCTCTGTAGGATAAAGAATTTCCATTGTCTGATTTCCATGTACAAAATTATAGAAATCCTCTGGACGCTCAAAAGAAGTATTCGAAATACGAACCACATCAGAAATAGACCATTTCTTCATCTCATTTGTCCATGTATCCATATCTTTATTGAGAAGTCCCTTATGAGCAGAAGCAAAGTGAGCTAAAATTAAAGATGGCTGAATATGGTCTTCTAACATCTTAGTTTTGCCGATTTTCACATCGTCTACATAAGGTGAATTATCCATCTTTTTATATGTAGGCGTGTAGGTCCATAACGTCCACGTTAAAATAAGGCTAACTAAAATTAAACATGACAGTACTACGGTTTTGATATTTTCATATCTCATATCCATTCATCCTCGTCTTGTTCTACTTGTAAGGGAAGCGTAAAGTGAATGGTTGTGCCTTTTCCTTCTTTACTTTCAGCCCAAATTTCACCTTTATGAGCTTCAATCATTTCCCGGGCAATGGCTAAGCCAAGACCTGTTCCTCCAAGTTGTCTTGTTCTCGCTTTATCTACTCGGTAAAAGCGTTCAAAGATTTTTTTCACTTTTTCACGAGGAATTCCCATCCCTTCATCCTTCACACTAACAAGAATGAAGAACTCTTGAGGCTGAACAGAGAAAGTCACTTTTCCGCCCTCAGGGGAATATTTAATTGCATTTGAAATAATATTATCTAATACTTGTGTAATTTTATCTTGATCAAATTGAATTGAGATTGGTCCTTCTGGAAGTTTGCGAACAAACTCGATATTTTGACTTTTGCTCATATCAAAGCGATCAATAATATGGTTATAGAAATCAATAAAATCCACTTGTGACTTTGTCAAATGATAATCTCTGCTGTCCATTCTTGATAGCTGAAGCAAATCATTAACAAGTCGAATCATCCGCTCTGTTTCTGTTTGCGTAACGTCTAGAAAACGCGGTGCAATCTCTTTATCTTGCCATGCTCCTTCTGCAAGAGCTTCTAAATAGCTACGCATCGTTGTAAGCGGTGTGCGGAGCTCATGTGAAACGTTCGCAACGAATTCACGACGTTCGCGATCAATTTTTTCTTGCTCTGTAATATCATGAAGCACAACGATAATTCCATTAATAAATCCTGTTTCTTTCTGAATAGGAGACACAGTAGCTCTTAGAATATATGGCTCATCGTATTTATCAAACTCTAAAATAAGTGAATTTTGCTCTTCCAATAACGTATCAAACGTGTATTCTTTTTCAATATTTAACAACCTCAAGATAGATTCTGAAAGAACAGTTTCACGTGAAACATCTAGCATTTGTCCAGCAGGCTCATTAATTAAAATAACGCGACCTTTTCGGTCTGTTGCAATGACTCCATCTGTCATATTTGTTAATACAGAAGCAAGCTTCCGGCGCTCCCCTTCTGTTGTTGCTTGTGCTTCTTGAAGTTTTCTCGTCAAATTGTTAAATGTAATGGCCAGCTGACCGATTTCATCATAGCCATACACTTTTACTTTACGTGAGAAGTTTCCTTTCGCCATTTCAAGTGCTTGGCGGCGCATATCGGACATTGGTCTTGTAATGGTACGAGCTAAAAGAATTCCCAAAATAGCTGTTAGTAAAAGAGAAAGAAGCGTTCCTTTTGCAAAAATAGCGTTCACTTGTTTCATTTGCTCGTAAAGAGATTCCATTGAAGCCTCAAGATAGATAGCTCCAACTGTTCCTTCACTAGAATTGATCGGAACAGCTACAACTCTCACTCTCTCGCCTTTCTCATTCACCATCATATTATTATAAGTACCGCCTGATAACGCTTTGTTCAAAGGATCCGTGACGGATTTTTTACCAATGGCACTTTTAGTATCATAATTGGATACTGCAAGAACTTGATGATTTTTATCCACCACACTAATCTCATTAATATCCTGAGATTTAAAATCATTGAGAAGTTTGGCAATCTCATCTTCCAGAGTTGGATCCCCTTCATCTCTTTTTTCAGTCATTTCTTTTTCCACACTATATGCTAAAACATCTACACGTTCATTAATTGAATTACTAAAGTTTGTAATATTATTCTCTTCCTGCTTTTGGACAAAATAGGCCCCAATAATTTGGGTGGCAATTAAAATAAGTAAAATATAAATTAACACAAACTTAAAATGAATCGATTGAAAGAATCTAACCTTTTTCATTTCTACTACTCCTGCTCTGGATTACGGAGATAGTACCCCACACCTCTTCGTGTTACAATCCAAGTTGGATGACTTGGGTTGTCTTCAATTTTCTCACGTAAACGGCGAACTGTTACGTCAACAGTACGTACGTCTCCAAAATAGTCATAACCCCACACTGTTTGCAATAAATGTTCACGAGTCATAACTTGTCCAATATGTTTAGCTAAATAATGTAGGAGCTCAAACTCACGATGAGTTAGTTCAATAAGCTCTCCACGTTTAGATACAATATATGCATCAGGATGGATCACTAAAGAGCCAATCTGAATTTCATTTTGTTGCCCTGCTTCAGAAGCTACTGCTTGATGACGGCGCAGATTTGCTTTTACTCGAGCAATTAATTCCCTTGTGCTAAATGGTTTTGTGACATAGTCATCTGCTCCTAGCTCAAGACCTAATACTTTATCAATTTCTGAATCTTTAGCTGTTAGCATAATAATAGGCATTTCATATTTTTTGCGAATCTCTCGGCAGACTTCCATCCCATCTTTTTGAGGAAGCATAATATCTAATAAAACAAGTTCTGGCTGCACTTCTTCTACTTTTTCTAATGCTTCTACTCCATCGTAAGCGCAGTGAACTTCATATCCTTCTTTTTGTAGGTTAAATTTTAAAATATCCGCGATTGGTTTCTCGTCATCAACGACTAGAATACGTTTATCCATTTTATCCGGCTCCTTTAATTGCATAAAATCATACGAATACATCGTACCTTTATTATACTGCATACACACTTTAACATTCTAATATAGTTTGGTCTATATTGCTCATTTCCACTACAGGAAAGCCTCTAGACAGAGCTAGAGGCTTTTATTTTGCTATATTCATCTCTATTGTATATATCATGAAAAATAAATTCTGGATGCCTTTAACATCCTTCTCCCTCTAAGAAAGAGAAATTTAGTTACTTAAAATATAAAAAGGCATTTTTTCCAACTTCATTAATGTATCATACCTTAAAAAATATATCATTGATAAAGGAAAATTTGTAATTCATTTGTATTACTTTTGTCACATGTGAAAAGTCTTTTTCCCATACAAAAAACACGACAATATTTGTCGTGTTTTAGAAGTGGCTCAGGACGGAATCGAACCGCCGACACATGGATTTTCAGTCCATTGCTCTACCAACTGAGCTACTGAGCCATGGCGGTCCCGACGGGAATCGAACCCGCGATCTCCTGCGTGACAGGCAGGCATGTTAACCGCTACACCACGGGACCAAACCGTGTTAAAGTATGTATTATAAAGATGACCCGTACGGGATTCGAACCCGTGTTACCGCCGTGAAAGGGCGGTGTCTTAACCGCTTGACCAACGGGCCACATTGATTAATATCTTAGCGACATTGATTATAATATCATCACTTTAAACATAAAGCAATAGTATTTTAGAAATTTATTCACTTTTTTTGAAAAAAGTTTTAAAAAAAGAAAAAAAGCCTGCAATTTGCAGGCTTTTCCCTTTATCTTGGACCATATACGCTGCGAATAACGTTTGTTTGTGTGCGATCAGGACCGACTGAAAAGACTGATAGCGGAATTCCTGTAAGTTGTGACACACGTTCAATATAATGACGAGCATTTTCAGGGAGCTCACTTAAAGATTTCACACCTGTGATATCTTCGGTCCAGCCAGGCATTTCTTCGTAAACAGGTTCACATTCTGCTAATGCTTTTAAGCTTGCTGGGAATTCTTCGATAACTTCCCCTCTATAGCGATATGCAACACAGATTTTCACTGTTTCAAGGCCTGTTAATACATCAATAGAGTTAAGAGATAGGTCTGTAATGCCGCTAACACGACGAGCATGACGAACAACAACGCTATCAAACCAACCAACACGGCGTGGACGACCTGTTGTTGTACCATATTCACGTCCAACTTCACGGATTTGTTGACCAATTTCATTATCTAACTCTGTTGGAAAAGGACCGTCACCAACACGTGTTGTATAAGCTTTTGCTACTCCAACAACGTGCTTGATTTTACTTGGACCAACACCAGAACCAATTGTTACACCACCTGCCACAGGATTTGAAGATGTAACAAATGGATATGTTCCTTGGTCAATGTCTAGCATAACGCCTTGTGCTCCTTCAAATAGAACACGACGACCTTCATCAAGAGAATCATTCAAAACAACAGATGTATCACAAACATATTTTGCAAACTGTTGACCATATTCATAATACTCATCTAGAATATCTTCAATCTTGAAGCCTTCTACTTCGTACATTCTTTCAAAAAGACGGTTTTTCTCTTGTAGATTCTGTTTTAATTTTTCTTCGAATGATTCACGATCTAAAAGATCTGCAATTCGGATTCCAACTCGAGCAGCTTTGTCCATGTATGCTGGACCAATTCCTTTTTTCGTTGTTCCAATCTTGTTTGCACCTTTGCGCTCTTCTTCTACTTCATCTAGTTTGATGTGGTATGGAAGAATAACATGTGCACGGTTACTAATACGTAAATTGTCTGTTGTTACATTACGATCGTGTAAATACTTAAGTTCTGTGATAAGTGCTTTTGGATCTACAACCATTCCATTACCAATAACACAAATCTTATCACTATAAAAAATTCCTGAAGGAATTAAATGTAGTTTATATGTTTCACCATTGAATTTAATTGTATGTCCTGCATTATTTCCACCTTGATAACGAGCAATTACCTCAGCATTTTCTGAAAGGAAGTCAGTAATTTTACCTTTTCCTTCGTCTCCCCACTGTGTACCAACAACTACTACAGAAGACATATGATCGCACCTCCGCCTTTACAATTAGAAGTCTATTTCCTTATTGAACGTTCTAAGTGTACCAATTTAAGATTTGCAAGTCAACAAAACACGAACAATTAATATTTCTTTTTCAAATATGTTCGCCTAAAAAGCGTTTTCTTTATTCTAAAAAAGTAAAAAAACCTCTTCATCAATTATGAAGAGGTTTCTACGAAGCTGGCGGAGGTGCACTTGCATCGTCAAAACGCCGCTCAAGGTTTACGAATTTATTATATTCTTTTACGAAAGCAAGCTGAACAGTTCCAACAGGACCATTACGCTGCTTTGCGATAATAATCTCGATAATGTTTTGATTTTCTGTTTCTTTATCATAATAATCATCACGGTATAAGAAAGCTACAATATCAGCATCCTGCTCAATACTTCCTGATTCACGAATATCAGACATCATTGGACGCTTATCTTGTCTTTGTTCAACTCCACGAGAAAGCTGTGAAAGCGCAATTACAGGGACTTCTAACTCACGTGCTAACCCTTTTAAGGCACGAGAAATCTCAGAAACTTCCTGTTGGCGGTTTTCACCTTTATGGCGTCCACTACCTTGGATAAGCTGTAAATAATCAATTAAGATCATTCCAAGGCCATTCTCTTGTTTTAAACGTCGACATTTTGCTCTAATATCGCCTACACGTATCCCAGGAGTATCATCAATATAAATCCCTGCATTTGAAAGAGAACCCATTGCCATCGTCAATTTGCTCCAGTCCTCTTGAGTGAGATCCCCAGTCCTCATATTTTGAGCATCAATATTTCCTTCTGCACATAGCATACGCATAACAAGCTGCTGAGCACCCATCTCAAGACTGAAAATGGCCACATTCTCATCTGTTCGAGTAGCTACGTTTTGTGCGATATTTAAGGCAAAAGCAGTTTTCCCCACAGAAGGACGAGCAGCAACGATAATGAGGTCATTTCGCTGAAATCCTGCCGTCATTCGGTCTAGCTCAGTAAAACCTGTTGGGATACCTGTAATATCTCCCTTTCGATTTTGAAGCTCTTCAATATTGTCATATGTTTCAACTAAAACATCCCCAATACTTTGAAAAGCTCCTGTATTTTTACGCTGAGCTACTTCTAAGATACTTTTTTCAGCATCATGTAAAAGCGCCTCAACATCATCCTCTCTTGTATAACTATCAGAGGCAATTGTTGTTGAAGTACGAATAAGACGACGTAAAATGGATTTTTCTTCCACTATTTTGGCATAGTATTCAATATTTGCTGCCGTTGGTACTGATTCTGCTACATCACTTAAGTAAGATACGCCCCCTACTTCTTCAAGCGTCTTTTGATCAGCAAGCTCAGACGTTACAGTAACAAGGTCAACAGGTTCCCCTTGATCTGCTAGTGTAAGCATGCAGTTGAAAATACGCTGATGTGCAGCTCTATAAAAATCTTCTGGAATTAAAATCTCAGAAGCCATTGTTAACGCAGATGGCTCTAAAAAAATTGCCCCAAGCACTGCTTGTTCTGCTTCAATATTCTGGGGCGGAATACGATCTGCAAACAAATCACTCATAGTTATTTGCCCCTTCATTTCCATTATTTTTATTGGCTATGAATGATAATAGACAGCCTTCATGCTGTCTATTATCTTCATCTCTATAGTTATCATTAAGCTTCTGTAACATGTACTTTTACCGTTGCTGTCACTTCAGGATGAAGCTTAACAGGAACGTTTGTATAGCCTAAAGCACGAATAGCATCATCAAGTTCAATTTTACGTTTGTCTACTTTGATATTATGCTTTTTCTTTAATTCCTCAGCAATCTGTTTACTTGTAACAGATCCAAATAAACGGCCACCTTCACCAGATTTAGCTGTTAGCTCAACCGTTAAAGCCTCAAGTGTCTTTTTAAGCTCTTGGCTTTCTTTTAGCTCCTCTGCTTCAAGCTCTTTTTGTTTTTTCTTCTGAGCATCAAGTTGTTTAACATTGCTGTTTGTTGCTTCAACAGCTAAACCTTGTTTTAATAGAAAGTTATGTGCATAGCCATCAGCTACGTTTTTTGTTTCTCCTTTTTTACCTTTACCTTTTACATCTTTTAAAAAGATTACTTTCATGATTGTGTTCCTCCTTCCAAGTACTCATCAATGACTTCTTTTAATTTATTTTCAGCTTCATCGATATTGATATTTTGCAACTGTGTAGCGGCATTTGTCAAATGTCCGCCTCCTTGTAGACCTTCCATAATGACTTGAACGTTCACGTTTCCTAATGAACGAGCACTAATTCCAACTTGGTCGTCTTCACGCTTAGCAATAACAAAAGAGGCAACAACGCCGTCAATTGAAAGCAATGTATCTGCTGCTTGAGCAATAAGAACCGGACTAAAAGCAACGTTCTCTGGGGCTTTTGAGATAGCAATCCCTGCTTTATATATACAAGCTTTTTCGATAATCTTTGCCCGCCTAACATAGTGATCCATATCTTCCTTTAAAAACTTCTGCACAAGCACAGTATCTGCACCTTGTGAACGTAAGAAAGAGGCTGCATCAAATGTTCTAGATCCTGTACGAAGCGTAAAGCTTTTCGTATCTACAATAATCCCTGCAAGCAATGCTGTAGCTTCAAGCATATTAATACTAAAACGCTTTGGTTGATATTCTAAGAGCTCTGTTACAAGCTCAGCTGTTGAAGAAGCATATGGTTCCATATATACAAGAAGGGGATTTTTAACGAAGTCTTCTCCTCTTCGATGGTGATCAATAACGACAACACTATCTATTTTATTAAGCAGACGTTCTTCGATAACAAGAGATGGCTTGTGGGTATCCACAACAACAAGGAGCGATTGATCCTGAGCCATATTAAGTGCCTCTTCTGGTGAAACAAAATGTGGCCATAAATTCTCGTCTTTTTTAATCTCGCTTAATAGTTTTTGTACACTAGAGTCTGTTCTTTCTTGATCAAGCACAATATAGCCTTTTTTATTGTTCACAGCTGCTACCTTTAAGATTCCAATGGCAGCTCCAATGGCATCCATATCTGGATACTTGTGACCCATAATAATCACATTTTCACTCTCTGTGATAAGCTCCTTTAACGCATGGGAGATAACGCGTGCTCTTACTCGAGTTCGCTTCTCCATAGGGTTTGTTTTCCCACCGTAGAATTTTACTTTTCCACTTGGAAGCTTAATTGCTACTTGGTCACCACCACGCCCTAACGCTAAGTCAAGGCTCGACTGAGCAAGTGTTCCTAACTCCGGCAGTGATGGAGAGCCAATCCCAAGTCCAATACTTAAAGTTAGAGAAATATTTTGCTTAGAAGTTTCTTCCCTTACATGATCTAGAATAGAGAATTTGTCTCGTTCTAATTGAGAGAGAATACGTTCATTCAAAATGGCAGCAAAGCGCTCAGAAGAGGTTCTCTTGATAAGAATGCCTTGTTCATTTGCCCACCGATTAATGATTGATGTTACCTGATTATTTAAATTACTTTTCACTTGATCATCCATGCTTTGAGTCAAGTCATCATAGTTATCAAGAAAAATGATGCCAAAAACTGTTTTTTCTTCTTCATATAGTTTCTCAATCGTAGCCTGTTCTGTTACATCAAAGAAATAAACTAAACGTTCATCTCTTTTAATGATAACTTTATACCGGCGATCATAAACGGTAACAACTTCAGATTCTACTTCTTGTTTAATTAGCGGCACAATGCTGTCTAATACATCATAAAGCGATCTCCCTACTAACGTTTCTTCAGCAAAACATGAAGCTAGAAAAGAATTAGTCCACTCAATTTGATAATCATCATTAAAAAGCATGATTCCAATAGGCATTTCCATTAAAGCTTCTGTTCCTACTTTCTTCACACGATGTGAAAGTGTGGAAATGTAGGCTTCTAACTCTGTCATGATCATTCGTTCCATTTTTATATAGAGATACAACATGCCAAGAAGAACAGCAAATCCCGCAGCCCCTACATACCAATTTTCATATGTAATGATTGCTGTTATAATCAAAGCAAAACTATATAAAAGGTAAAAAGGAAGACGAATGATATGCTTTTTTTGAAAGATAGGCATACATTTCAACTCCCTATTTAAGCTACTTATTTATTCTATTATACACGCAAAAATGCCTTCTTGTTTGAAAGAATATGCTCTATTCTAGGTTAAGATTGAGAATTGCTCTTTCTGAGGTTAAACCCTAAATCTACAATTCCAACAATACGTAATACAGTTCCAGCAGGTGGAATAACTAAAGCAATTATCGTAATAACAACAGGGATTGCTTTTGATCTTCCTTTGCTATGAAAGTAATAGAAAAGAAACGATACACCTTGAAGAAACATAAGCCACTGAAGTACCATAAGTAAGTTAATCACTGCTATATACCCAAATGATCCTTCATCAAGTGGGATAAGGGAGCATACTAAAGTGATAAGATAGTACCAAAGAAGAGATTTAGGCAAACGTAAATCACGTAATGGTGGAAATGAAACTGGTTTATGTCCTAAGCGTTTCAACACGGGTACTGAGAAAAGCTGAGTAATAAATGCTAATATTACACCAGCCCCAACAAGTAATGTTGGGATAAGATATGTCATCATCCGCATGTTCTCTCGAATGAGTTCAATCTCTTCTTCTACAGGGGCTTGCCCAACTGATTTCATAATCTCTTCTGACCTCTGTATTGAATCATTTACAGATTGCTGAAAAACTCCTTGTAAATCAACATTAAGGAAAACACTAGCTACTACAACCTGCAAAAGCAATGTTAAAGCAAAGGAAACAGTTCCTCCTAAGAGAACCACATATGCTAATTTCGTTTTTGAAAAAAGATATCCCATTACAACCCCACTAATTCCGAACATCAATGCAAAAGGTAATAATACATATGTACCAAGAAGCAATGTTATAGGGATAGCTATAATCACCATAAAAATCCCATTTTTAAGCCCATGGCGAACTGTATATATGATAAAAGGGATAGAAAGGGTAAAAGCAGCCAAAACACCAAGAGCTGGAACATAAATTGTAATGAGAAGCAGAACAATAAAAATTGCTAAGTTCATTGCTCCTTCAGTTAATGTACGTGCTTTATTCACAACTTCACCTCACTTTTTAAACTACACTATCTTATATTTTATCTAGATGAGACACCCGACGCAAACTTTTACATCAAATAACCCTTATGTCAAAAATTGTTCACAATATGTTTATACTATAAAAAAAGAGACAGTAAGTGTAACTTACTGTCTCTTTTTAAACAACTTACTTCTCGTCTGCTACATATGGAAGAAGTGCCATTTGACGTGAACGCTTGATAGCTCTTGTAAGCTTACGTTGATATTTTGCACTAGTTCCTGTTACACGACGAGGTAGGATCTTACCACGTTCAGAAACGAACTTTTTAAGAAGATCTACATCTTTATAGTCGATATGAGTGATTCCGTTTGCTGTGAAGAAACACACTTTACGACGTTTACCGCGACCTTTACGTCCTCCTGCTGCCATGTCAAGTCCTCCCTTCTATTTGAGATTATTAAAACTCGATCTATTGTGTGATGAATTAGAATGGCAGATCATCATCTGAAATGTCAATTGTATCTCCGTTGCTTGAGAACGGATCATCATCTACACGTGTATATCCTTGATTGTTGCGGTTCTGATCTTGTCCAAATGGAGAACCTTGATTTGGAGAGCTTTGGAAATTGTTATTAGAATTTCCGCCACCGCTTCCGCTCTTCGGCTCAAGAAATTGAACGTTGTCTCCTACCACTTCAGTGACATAGACACGACGGCCTTCTTGATTGTCATAGCTACGAGTTTGAATTCGGCCATCAACACCAGCTAAACTTCCTTTCTTCAAGAAGTTTGCTACGTTCTCAGCTTGACGACGCCAAACGACGCAATTAATGAAGTCAGCTTCACGGTCGCCTTGCTGATTTGTAAATGTGCGATTAACTGCCAAACTAAAAGTTGCTACAGCGACTCCATTTGGCGTATAGCGTAATTCAGGGTCTTTCGTTAAACGGCCAACAAGAATAACGCGATTGATCATGAGAACCACCTCTTACAGAATTTCGTTCAATAATTAAGCTTCTTCTCTTACAACAATGTGACGAATGATGTCTTCACTGTATTTAGCAAGACGGTCGAATTCGTTAACTGCTTGAGTTTCACCTTGTACTTTTAAAAGCATATAGTATCCATCACGGAAGTCGTTGATTTCGTAAGCTAGACGACGCTTACCCCATTCTTTTGCTTCTGTAACTTCAGCACCATTGCTTGTGATAACACCGTTGAAACGCTCAACTAGTGCCTTTTTACCTTCATCATCAATGTTTGGACGAATGATGTACATAACTTCGTACTTTTTCATTATAGTCACCTCCTCTTGGTCTAAACGGCCCTATTTGAAAATAGAGCAAGGAGCAATAGTCATTACTCACATCTAAAAATTATAGCATAGGAAACTATCCGTTGCAATGACTGATAAAATAAATTTTAAACATAGCTTTTTAGTTTCTATGATTAAGTTGATTATCTTCTTTTTACTATCATAATAAAGAAACATACGTTCGTCTATTTATATGTCTATTTATATAAAGAAAAAAACCGAGAAATTCTCGGTTTTTTATACATTGAAGCGGAAGTGAATAACATCTCCATCTTGAACAACGTACTCTTTTCCTTCTAAACGTACTTTTCCAGCTTCACGAGCTGCACCCATTGTTTTAGCTTCAAGAAGATCCTCATACGCTACTGTTTCAGCACGAATAAAACCACGCTCAAAGTCTGTATGGATGATTCCAGCACACTCAGGAGCTTTCATGCCATTGCGGAACGTCCATGCACGTACTTCTTGCTCACCTGCTGTAAAGTATGTTGCTAGTCCAAGTAACTCATATGTTGCACGAATAAGCTGATCTAATCCAGACTCTTTAATGCCTAGTTCTTCAAGGAACATTTCTTTTTCTTCTCCTTCAAGTTCAGCAATTTCAGACTCAATTTTTGCACAAACCACAATTACGCCTGCGCCTTCTTTTTCAGCATAGTCTTGAACAAGTTTCAAATATTCATTTTCAGAAGCATCTGCAACTTCATCTTCCCCTACGTTTGCTACATAAAGAGTTGGTTTAATTGTAAGAAGGTGAAGACCTTTTACAACACGCGCTTGTTCTTCAGTAAAGCTAACAGCACGCGCTGGCTTTTCTGCTTCAAATGCTTCTTTTAGCTTTTCAAGAATCTCATATTCAAATACTGCTTCTTTATCTTTTTGTTTCGCCATTTTACCAACACGACCAATGCGTTTCTCAACTGTTTCTAAATCTGCTAAAATAAGCTCTAAGTTGATTGTCTCAATATCTGCAATTGGATCGACTTTGCCTGATACGTGTGTGATGTTATCATCTGCAAAGCAACGAACAACTTGACAGATAGCATCTACTTCACGGATATGTGATAGAAACTTGTTTCCAAGTCCTTCACCTTTACTTGCACCTTTTACAATCCCTGCAATATCTGTAAATTCAAATGCTGTTGGAACTGTCTTTTTTGGTTTTACAAGTTCTGTTAATTTTTGCAATCGCTCATCAGGTACCTCAACAATTCCTACGTTCGGGTCAATTGTACAGAACGGATAGTTTGCTGATTCTGCTCCTGCTTGTGTGATGGCATTAAATAATGTTGATTTCCCTACGTTTGGAAGACCAACAATTCCTGCTGTTAAAGCCACTTCAACCACTCCTCTTCATTTTGAACAATCTATTGTCTAACACGACTCATGCCCGTGTTCACTATTACTTCAACCTTTCACAATTATAGAGATTTCTGAAAAAGAATACAACCTTTCTTTCTAGAGCTTCTCTATGTTTACAACACAATCATAAAGAGAGCTTCCTAATCCATTATCAGAAAGAGCACTAGATGTAAGTACGTTGACGGTTTCTCCCATCGTTCTCCATCTTCCTTCATCAATATTAACTGTTCTAGGATGGGCTTCTTTTAAAATTTTCACTTCTCCCTCTAGCACACCTCGATCATTGTATACACGGATACGATCTCCGTTTTTCAATTCTTTTTCAAGCGCAATATCAGGTGATATATCAATTGTTGCCTTGTCCATTCCTTTTAAGACATGATAGTGCTGGGAGTGATTAGACCTTAAAGGATGAATAGATAAAAGTGTATAAGGATACCTTAAGCTCTCTTTCCCCTTTTCTTTTTCTATTTCACCAGGTAATGATGCTGAGAGTAGGCCGCTATATCCTGCTTCACTAGCTTTAAGAGATGTAAATTCATATTTTCCGCTTGGTGTCTTAAAATGCCGATCTTCCCAAGGCACAGCTTTAACTGGTAACAATATATGATGCTTTTCTTTTAGTTTTTCAAGGGTTATGCCCTTTTCACTCAAAGAAGAAATACCCATTGCTAAAAATTCATCAATTGTATAATTAAAGAGATCGAAAAACCCCAACCGTTTCGAAAGTTCTGTCCAAATCCACAAATCGGACTTTGCTTGTCCTGGAGGCTCTACCGCTTTTTCACTATAGTTCATATATCCATGATACATAGAAGAAAAATAGATATCTGTTTCTTCAAAAACTGTTGTAACAGGCAATATATAATCAGCAAGAAGCGCTGTATCCGTCATAAATTGTTCAAATACAATCAATGTTTCCACATTAGAAAAAGCTTTATGCACGCTATTTGTGTCTGGAACTTGAGTAAGTGGATTTCCACAAGTAACAATTACCGTTTTGATTGGAGGTTCATTTGCCTCCATCATTTCCTTTGCTTGAGTCATCATAGAAAACTTACGGTTTGTTTCTTTTAAATCTTGTCTTGAGAGCTCTTTTATATTGAAACTCTCCCCAACTTGCGTATTCCCGAAATGAGAACCTCCCCCTTTGATTCCTACGTTCCCACTTAGAGCAACAAGAGCATCAATAAGTCGAATCGTATTTCCGCCATTTTGATAACGTTGCATACCAAGACCAAGATAAGTTGAAGTTGGACCACTTTCATAAAGAGATGCAAGCAAAGAAATAATGTCTCTTGAAACTTCTGTTTTATCCAAAATCTCTTCCATTGTCAGAGAGTCTAAAAGCTTACAAAGATCAGAAAATCCATGCGTGTATTTTTCTACAAATTCTTTATCATACACATCTTTTTCAAAGAGCTCTTTCATAATCCCAACTGCAAGTAATCCATCCATACCAGGCTTTACTGACACATAGTGATGAGCAAGTTTTGCTGTTGCATTATGAATAGGATCAATAACCGTAATTATTGCGCCCTTTTTCTTCGCTTCTTGTAAATAACTAAAAAGATGCATATTTGTACGAGCTACGTTGCGTCCCCAAACCACAATATTTTTACTGTGTAAAATATCCTCTGGAGCATGACTGTGTGAAGCACCGAAATCCCATACTTGTGCTTCAATACCACTTCCCCAGCAAATACTTCCGTAAAGCTCTGTAACTCCTCCAAATGCATTAAAAAAACGTTTGTCCAAATTTTTCAAAAGTCCATTATTAGCATAGTCATGACTATGTAAAACAGCTTCTGAACCGTATCTTGACTTTACATTTATTAAATTTCGGCTAATCTCTTCTAATGCTTTTTCCCATGAAATTTCCTCAAATGTACCGTTGATTTTTTTCAAAGGAACGGTAAGACGCTTAGATGAGTTTGTTCTCGTTTCTAATGCTCTTCCTCGTCCACAAATTTTCCCTTTTGTAATCGGGTGAGTAGGGTCTCCGTTGACTTTTCTCACCTTCCCATCTTCAACTTCGATATGAAAGCCACAGCTATCCCAACAGTTCAATGGACAAGCTGATTGTCTGATTTCACCCATTCTACCTCTCCTTCTTATGAATAATGCTAAAAAAACAACCTCATCGCTTTAAAAAGGCGATGAGGTACAATTATTCCTCGTGTTTTACAAGGATCTTTTTCAACTTTCGAGAGAATTCTCTTCTCGGAATCATAACACTATGTGAACATCCTTCACATTTAATTCGAATATCCATCCCCATTCGGATGATTTTCCAACGATTTTCACCACAAGGATGTGGTTTCTTCATTTCAACAATATCATAGAGATCAAATTCTTTATCCACTACTATTCGCTCCTCTTTCTATTTTTTAAAGGGGCTTTGTGCTATTTGATGGATTGTACATCATCATTTGAGCAAATGGAACTTGAATACCATTCGCATCTAGAACACCTTTAATGTCTTTGCGCATTTTTCTAGCAATTGGAACATGTGTCATTGGTTTCACTTCACAAGCGACCCTAATCATCACTTCTGTTGGTCCCAAACTTTGAACTCCTAAAAGCTCAGGTTCTTTCACCATATTTTCGTAACGAGCAGGAAGCTGTGGTAAAAGTTCTAGAATCACTTTCTCTGCTTTTTCAATATCTTCTTTATATGAAATATTCACATCAACTACAGCCATGCTATTATGGATAGAAAAGTTTGTCACATCAGTAATGTTTCCGTTTGGAAAAATGTGAAGCTCTCCTGTCCAGCTTTTAATTTTTGTTGTCCGAATTCCAATTTCTTCAACAGTTCCTTCAAAGTTTGTAATTCGTACATAGTCTCCAACTGAGAACTGATCCTCAAATATAATAAAGAAACCTGTAATAATATCACGTACTAAGTTTTGTGCTCCAAATCCAATAGCAAGTCCAACCACTCCTGCTCCCGCAAGAAGAGCTCGGACTTCTAAGGAAAGAGTCTCTAGAATCATAACAATTGCAACAAAGTACGTAAAATAAGTTAGCGTATTTTGGAGGAGGCGACTAATAGTAGCTTCCCGTCTTTCCGAAATTCGCAGTGGACTCTTCATTCTGACTTCAAAAGATTTGTTTAATAGAGCTTTTCCTACTCTAATAAAAAGAAAAGACAGAACGAGAATTAAAATGATTTTTAAACATTTTTCCCCAATTAATATCCATAGATCTTCATTGGATAAATAACCGACAATTTTATCTATTGCTTTCTCTGTTGCATTCACTTTTTATTCTTCCTTCCCCTATTCGTTCCGAAAGATAGAAAACTTCCTTTATATTTTAGCAACTTTTCATTCAGATTTGTACCGATTTATAATAGGATATGCTAAAATTCCCGCTAGTAAATAAAGGTTCAGAATCCCATAAATAGGGTATAGAACAGCAATTAACGTTGAGAATCCTACCATTGTAAACGGAACCATAATAAGTAATAATAACACAGCAAGGATAGGAAGAGGTAATCCGACGGCTTCTTTAATGCGAGCTAAAAACCCAAGAATGCTAGAAACAGCTGTTGTATATATAGCTGATATTAATAAAATAGTCATTATGAATGACATTAAGTACGGAAAACTTTTCATAATTGCAAAAAGTGGAATTTCGTAATGACTCATTTCACTTTCTACAAACAATAAAGCACGGTTATAAATGAAAGAAAGAAATCCAATGATGAGGCCGCTCCCAATGCTTGCAATTTTAATTTCTTCTATACTTTTAATCTTTTTTCCAACGGCTGCTAGCACAGCTACAAGGGAAAGCACATTTAAAGATGTAAAAGTAAAAGCAGAGGGCCAATTCCTCTGAAGCTTTTCAAAGAGAGGCATTACCCCTTGGTCATGACCAATAAAAATAAGCAGTGTTGCCAATAAACCTAAAATTAAAAGAGGAGTTAAAAGCGTATTTATCGTAATCATACCTTGTACACCTTTAAAAAAGATAATCACAATACATACACAAAATAAAATCATGCCTCCCCAATAGGAAAAACCAAATGCCTCTAGTGATGTACTTCCACCTGCGAGCATAACGACCGTTGTCGTAAAAAGATAGAGCATGATTAAAATATCATAAACAGAGGCCCACCTAGCACCAACTAGTTTCTCTAATAACGGCATAAAATGTTCCGTTTTTTGTTCATAACTCACTTTCATAATTGTATAGCAGCAAAGAGAAAAGATAATAGTGAATAAAACTATAGCTAGCCCGCTTTCCTTTCCAAAGAACTGCCATAGCTCTCGGCCAGAAGCGTAGCCAGCACCAATGATTGTCCCCATAATTAAGAAAATCCACTGAAAACCTGATTTCCACATTCCCTTTCCCCCATTTCTTTCCCTTCATACGTATAGAAAGCTTGTTTTATTCGTATACTGTTACTACTATGTGTAAGGAGTGGACCCTATGAATCTAAAGCATTCTTTATTTGATAAATCAAAATCTCTATTTCGTGTTGCTCATGATGAAAGCTTAGCAAGTGAGAAACTTGCTGAACGGTTACTCACAGAGCTTGTTCCACTTTCACCTCACCGTTCAATTGTCTTTGTTTGTATTGGAACAGATCGTTCTACAGGTGACTCATTGGGTCCATTAATCGGTACTAAACTTCAAGAACAGCCTTTCTCCCCTTTTCATGTATATGGCACATTAGCCAAGCCTATTCATGCTCTTAACCTTGATGAAATGCTAGAACATATTCAAAAGCTTCACGTGAAACCTTTTATTATTGGAATTGATGCTTGCCTAGGGAGAAGTAAAAATATTGGAACTGTAACTTTAGGGATTGGTCCTGTCAAACCAGGAGCAGGAGTGAATAAAAATCTCTCACCTGTTGGGGACATTCATATTGCAGGAATTGTAAATGTAAGCGGTTTGATGGAATTCTTTGTTCTTCAGAATACAAGGCTTCACCTTGTAATGAGCATGGCTGATATGATTACAGAAGGAATAGCACTTGCAGGAAAAGAGATGCAACGTATTCGCAAACCAACATTACTCAAAGTTCCCCCGACATTGAAAGAAACGTAAAAAACCGCTACACATCAACATGTGTAGCGGTTTTTTATTTCATTTGAAGCAAGTCTAGAAGACGGTTTAAATCATCAGGTGAGAAAAACTCAATCTCAATTTTTCCTTTTTTCTTATGTTGTGTAATATGAACAGATGTCCCAAATCGCTCTCTCAAGCGCGTTTCACTTTCTTTTAAGAAAAGATCTTTCTTTGGCTTCTGTTTATCTTCTTTTTGACTTTCTTCTTTATTTAACTTTGTAATATATTGTTCAAGATAGCGAACGTTCCACTTCTCTTCTACCACTTTTTGAGCTAGCTTTACGAGAAGGGACTTGTCCTTTACTCCCAACAAAGCACGGCCATGTCCCATAGAAAGCTTTCCTTCAGTTAAATACCCTTGTACTTCTTGAGGTAAATTTAATAGTCTTAAGTGGTTAGAAATATGCGGTCTGCTCTTACCTAAACGAGAAGCAAGCTGTTCTTGGGTCATTTCAAGTTGACTGATTAAAGTTTGGTAAGCAATACCTTCTTCAATTGGAGTTAAATCTTCACGTTGAAGATTTTCTAAGAGAGCAAGCTCCATCATTTGCTTCTCTGTTAACTCCCGCACAATAACAGGAACAACTTCAAGCCCTGCTTCTGTTGCTGCCCTGTATCTTCTTTCCCCAACTACAATCTCATATCCCTTAATACTTTTTCGTGCTACAATCGGCTGAAGAATCCCATGCTGTTCAATTGATTCTTTTAATTCCTGAATCGCTTCTTCATGAAAGATTTTCCGAGGCTGATATGGATTTGGTCGAAGTTCACGTAACGGAATCTCTTGTACTGTTTCATCCGTTTTTTCGTCATAAGTAGAAAAAAGAGCGTTAATTCCTTTCCCCAATCCTTTTCCCATTGTAAATCACTTCCTTTGCAAGCTCCATATAAACTTCTGCTCCGCGAGATTTATGGTCATATAAAATAATAGGTGCACCATGACTAGGCGCTTCGCTTAAGCGAACATTTCTCGGAATAATCGTTTGATACACTTTATCTCTAAAGTACTTTTTAACTTCCTCTGTAACTTGTAACCCTAAATTTGTACGCGCATCAAGCATTGTAAGTAGAACACCTTCAATTTTAAGAGCTTTATTCAGGTGTTTTTGTACAAGGCGTACTGTGTTCAATAACTGACTAAGACCCTCTAAAGCATAGTACTCACATTGAACAGGAATCAAAACAGAATCCGCGGCTGTTAATGCATTTATTGTTAACAACCCTAAAGAAGGCGGACAGTCAATCACAATATAATCATAGTGTTCTTTTACTGTATCAAGTGCTCGTTTTAGACGAACTTCCCTAGAAATAGTTGAAACAAGCTCAATTTCTGCACCTGCTAACTGAATTGTAGCAGGTAAGATGTGAAGATTTTCTACACCTGTTGGATAAACCACTTGTCTTGGTTCAACATCTTCTGTAAGTACATCATAAATGCACTGTTCTACATCTCCTTTTTCAATACCAACCCCACTTGTAGCATTTCCCTGCGGATCACTGTCTACGAGTAACACTTGATGGTTTTGGGCCGCAAGACATGCCCCAAGATTAACAGCCGTAGTTGTTTTACCAACTCCACCCTTTTGGTTAGCAACCGCGATGATTTTCCCCATGCTGTCACCTACCCTTTATTTAACATTGGAATAATGAAACTCTTATTGATAGTTTATCACGAATTTTCTAAAATCTCTTTTAGAAAGGGAAAAACCTCATCAAAACTAGGGACGATGAGGACAACGTTTGCTATGCATCAAGTCTATAAGAAACGACTACTTTCTATTTTTTCGGAATTCGAATTGTAAATTGATAATAGTCATCAAACTCTTCTTCTTCAGAATTTAACGTAATGCCGCTATCTTGTACCATTGTTAGCGATTGACGAATTGTGTTCATCGCAATTCGAGTGTCTTTGCTAAAAGCTTTTCGCTTTGGTTTTGCTTTTCGTTTTGTTCCGTCTAATAACTGCACAATTCGATCTTCTGTTTGCTTCACATTTAGGTTCTTCTCAATAATCTCATACAATAGTTCAACTTGCTTCTGTGGAATTTTCAAGGAAATTAAAGCTCTTGCATGACGTTCTGTAATTAGCTTTTGGCGGATGCTATCCTGAACCTCTTCAGGAAGTTTTAGAAGTCTAAGCTTGTTAGCAATTGTGGATTGACCTTTACCTAACCTTTGAGCTAATGCCTCTTGCGTCAAATTGTGAAGCTCTATCAACTTTGCATATGCTACCGCTTCTTCAATTGGAGTAAGCTCCTCACGCTGAAGGTTCTCAATAAGGGCAACAGAAGCTGTTTCTGTATCATTGAACTGCTTTACAATAGCTGGAATGGTCACCCATCCTAGAGATTGCACAGCTCTCCATCTTCTTTCCCCGGCAATAATCTCAAATTGCCCCTCTGTCATTTTCCGAACAATAATCGGCTGGATAATACCGTGAGTGCGGATTGTTTGAGCAAGCTCTTCTATCTTATTTTCCTGGAAAATAGTACGTGGCTGATAACGGTTTGGGCTAATTTGACTAACAGGCAACTCCTTAACTTCATCACGTATTTCCTTTTCCTCAATATTAATCTCATGCTCTTCTGGCTTGTCTTTCAAATTAAAAAAGCGAGAAAAAGCAGATTTCATTGTCCAACACCACCTTAAGGAAAATCCCTCTTACATAATTCGATATACGGTCTAAATTTCCTTCTTGATTCGTAGCTTAAAATTTTTTAAGACGTTTCATATGAAACATTATTCAATTGGTGTTTTAATTGGAACGCCTGGCTTGCGTGGATATTTTTTAGGTGTAGCTTTTACTTTATCAATTGTTACAATGTAGCGTTCACTTTCTTCAAATGGAAGTGTGAAATGATGGATTTCACGAAGTTTACCACCTAGAACTTCAAGTGATTTTTCACCATTTTGAAGCTCTTCTTGAGCACTAGCACCTTTCATTGCAATGAATGCGCCATTTTTCTTAACAAGTGGAAGACAAAATTCGTTTAAAACTGAAATACGTGCGACAGCTCTTGCTGTTACAGCGTCAAATTTCTCACGAAACTGCTCTTTCTTTCCAAAAATCTCAGCTCTATCGTGATAAAGAGATACATTGTCCAATCCTAACTCAGAAACAAGATGATCTAAAAAACCAATTCGTTTTTTTAAAGAATCAACAATGCTAACATGAAGATGAGGGAAACAAATTTTAAGAGGAATACTTGGAAAACCTGCTCCTGCGCCTACATCGCAAAGTGTATGTAGAGATTTAAAATCAACAAAAAAAGAGGCTGAAATAGAATCAAAAAAATGTTTCTCATATACGGCTTCTTTCTCTGTAATGCCTGTTAAATTCATTTTTTCATTCCATTCAACAAGAATGTGGAAGTATTGTTCAAACTGATGAAGTTGATGAGACGAAAGAGAAATCCCTTTCGCCTCCAGCAACTGTTGAAATTGGGTAGAATTCATTAGGTAAATTCCTTTCAACTTAATTTATAAATTTAATTAGGTTCATTTGAGACTTTTGCAATACGTCCTTGTTCAATATAAACAAGTAAAATTGAAATGTCTGCTGGGTTAACCCCTGAAATACGAGAAGCTTGAGCAACCGTAAGTGGTCGAACTTGTTTTAGTTTTTGACGAGCTTCTGTTGCTAAGCCTGTAATTGCATCATAATCAATGCCATCTGGGATTTTTTTATTCTCAAGTTTTTTCAGACGTTCTACTTGTTGCAATGACTTTTGAATGTAGCCTTCGTATTTTGTCTGAATTTCAACTTGTTCTTCAACATCAAAATCAAGTTCCTTATCAGCTGGAACAAGCTTTTTAACCGCGCTATATGTCATTTCCGGACGCTTCAATAAGTCTGAAGCACGAACAGCATCTTTTAGCTCTGTTCCCCCTGCTTCTCGAATCACTTCTTGAACTTCGTCCGTTGCTTTAATAATTGTGTTATATAAACGTTTCTTTTCTTCTTCAATCTCTGCTTTTTTAGTATTAAATTTCTCGTAGCGTTCTCCAGAGATTAATCCAAGTTTATGACCAATATCTGTTAGACGAAGGTCTGCATTATCATGACGAAGAAGAAGGCGATATTCAGCACGAGATGTTAATAAACGATAAGGTTCATTTGTTCCTTTTGTAACAAGGTCATCGATTAAGACACCGATGTAAGCATCTGAACGACTAAGAATTAACTCTTCTCGCTCTAGTGCACGAAGACCTGCATTAATTCCTGCCATAATTCCTTGTCCTGCAGCTTCTTCATATCCAGATGTTCCGTTAATCTGACCTGCTGTATAAAGGTTTTTTACACGTTTGGTTTCAAGTGTTGGCCAAAGCTGTGTTGGTACAATTGCATCGTATTCGATGGCATAACCTGGACGCATCATTTCCACATTTTCAAGACCTGGGATTGTTGACAACATTTCGCGTTGAACATGTTCAGGTAGACTTGTGGATAACCCTTGAACATATACTTCTTGTGTGTTACGACCTTCTGGCTCAAGGAAAATTTGATGACGCGGTTTATCATTAAAACGAACCACTTTATCTTCAATAGATGGACAGTAACGAGGTCCTGTTCCTTTAATCATGCCAGAATACATTGGTGAAAGATGTAGATTTTCATCAATAATTTGGTGTGTACGCTCACTAGTATATGTTAACCAGCATGGAAGCTGATCTGTAATATATTGCGTTGTTTCGTAAGAGAAAGCTCGTGGTGATTCATCACCAGGCTGAATCTCTGTTTTGCTGTAATCAATAGACTGACTTTTTACGCGAGGTGGCGTTCCTGTTTTGAAACGAACAAGATCAAAGCCAAGTTCCTCTAAATGCTCAGACAAATGAATAGAAGGCTGCTGATTATTTGGTCCACTTGAGTATTGAAGCTGTCCAAGAATAATTTTCCCGCGCAAGAATGTTCCTGTAGTAATAACAACTGTCTTAGAATTGTAGATGGCTCCTGTGTTTGTGATAACACCTTTACATTCTCCATCTTCCACAAGAAGTTTTTCAACCATTCCTTGCATAAGCGTAAGGTTTGGTTCTTCTTCTAGAGTTTTTTTCATTTCGTGTTGGTAAGAGAATTTATCAGCTTGTGCACGTAGCGCTCGGACAGCAGGGCCTTTGCCTGTGTTCAGCATACGCATTTGAATATATGTTTTATCAATGTTGCGGCCCATCTCTCCACCAAGCGCATCAATCTCGCGAACAACGATTCCTTTAGCAGGACCGCCTACAGATGGGTTACAAGGCATAAAAGCAACCATATCTAAGTTCAGAGTGAGCACAAGTGTTTTAGCCCCAAGGCGAGCAGAAGCTAATCCAGCTTCACAGCCAGCATGACCTGCCCCAATGACAACAACATCATAATTTCCTGCTTCATATTGTTGCATATCTTGCGTATTCCTCCTTATTTTCCTAAACAAAATTGAGAGAACAGCTGATCAATTAAACTTTCGTGAACAGCATCTCCGATAATTTCACCTAAAAGCTCCCACGTACGTGTTAAATCAATTTGGACAATGTCAATTGGAACACCGCTCTCAATGCCCATAATTGCTTCATCAATCGAATTTTTTGCCTGATTTAAAAGCGCTACGTGACGCGTATTTGATACATAAGTTAAATCCTGTCCTTCAACTCCGCTTTCAAAGAAAAGAGAAGAAATAGCTTCTTCCAGCTCATCAATCCCTTGTTCTTGAAGAAGAGAAGTTGAAATGACTGGTTTTCCATCTGCAAGAGTTTTCACACGTTCTAAATCAATTTTTTGCTCTAAATCTGTTTTATTAATAATAACAATATAGTCCATACCGCTCACAGCTTCAAAAAGATGCTCATCTTCTTGTGTAAGGGCATCATGGTAGTTAAGGACAAGCAAAATTAAATCTGCTTTTTTCAAATACTCACGAGAACGTTCTACACCAATTCGCTCAACAATGTCTTCTGTTTCACGAATTCCTGCTGTATCGACAAGGCGAAGCGGTACTCCTCTTACATTTACATACTCTTCAATTACATCTCGAGTTGTTCCTGGTACATCTGTTACAATAGCTTTTGTATCATGTACAAGGCTATTTAAAAGGGATGATTTACCGACGTTTGGACGTCCTACAATAACAGTACCAAGTCCTTCACGCAAAATTTTCCCTTGTTGAGAAGTTCTCAACAGTTTTTCGATCTCACTTTTAACACCTGTTGCTTTCTCGATTAACACATTATGGGTCATTTCTTCTACATCATCGTACTCAGGGTAATCAATGTTTACTTCAACATGTGCAAGCGTCTCAAGGATTTCTTGACGAAGATGACGAACAAGTTTTGAAAGTCGACCTTCAACTTGACCTAACGCCACATTCATGGCACGATCTGTTTTAGCACGAATTAAATCCATAACGCCTTCTGCTTGAGAAAGGTCAATACGACCATTTAGGAAAGCACGTTTCGTAAACTCACCAGGCTCTGCTAAACGAGCTCCTTGTGAGAGAACGAGTTGCAGCACTCGATTTACGGAAACAATACCGCCGTGGCAGTTGATTTCGATAAGATCTTCTCTTGTAAAGGTTTTAGGTCCTTTCATAACAGATACCATTACTTCTTCAATGATTTCATCTGTAGCTGGATCTTTAATATGACCATAGTTAATCGTATGTGATGGAACATTGCTTAGACGTTTACCATTTGGACTTTGGAAAACTTTATCCCCAATAGAAATTGCCTCTTGGCCGCTCAATCTTACAATAGCAATAGCTCCTTCTCCCATTGGAGTTGAAATGGCTGCAATTGTATCAAGTTCAAGCATATTTTTCACCTCTTTTCGATATTCTATCTATAAAAAACAATGGTTTTGTGTAAAATAAAGCTCTAATATATTAGAGTAACATAAATCTATAATAGACAAAATTATCTTTTGTTGAAAGTTATACACATTGTTTTGTAAAAAACATTTCTATTCTACATTATTAACATGTGGATAACAATTCTTTCACCATATCTTTTTTAAAAAAAGAAGCTTGAGGACTCCCTCAAGCTTTTTTTGATTATTCTGTTGTTTTTAGAAGAGTTGCTGTCCTCTTTTCAATATGATCTTTAACAAAGAAGCTTTGAGCAATCATAAAAATGTTGCCAACACTCCAATAAAGAGAAAGAGCAGCAGGAAAATTCAAAGCAAAAATAACAATCATAACAGGCATAACCCAAAGCATCATAGCCATCTGTGGATTATCACTCTCAGCTCCTGCCATAATCAGTTTTTGTCCCATATAAGTAGTAATACCTGCAATGATAGGCAGAAAATAGTATGGATCAGGGCTACCTAAGTTCATCCAAAGAAAATTATTTTCGGAAATTTCCTTTGTTCTCGTAATAGCATGAAAAAAAGCAATGAGAATAGGCATTTGAATTAAAATTGGTAAACAACCAGATAGTGGATTCACATTATAATGGCTAAAAAGTTCCATCATCTTCTCTTGGAGCTGTTGCTGTGAATGAGCATCTTTATTTGGATACTGCTCTTTCAGCTTCTCAATCTCAGGCTGAAGGGCTCCCATTGCTTTTGTATTTCTTATCTGTTTCACCATCAATGGGAAAATAAGAACCCTAATCATAACAGTAACGATAATAATTGCTATGCCAAAGTTATTCCCAAAGAGTTGAGCAAGGTAGATGATCGTTTGTGAAATGGGATAAACAACATACTCGTTCCACAGTCCTTCACTCTCTCTTGTAATCGGCTCCTGGACCTCAGTACAGCCGCTTAGAAAAAAGAGAGCAACAAGGCATAAAGCGAGAACTCTACTTCTCACCGTTTTCCCTCCTTCTCTCCCCGCCCAACTCTTTGATGTAAATCTATTGAATAAGCTTTGCTCGTTTTAAAACATGGAAAAGACTTTTTTGAATTTCGCTGTGTGACATCTCAGCGGTTGGAAAGCGGGCAATAATAATATAATCCTTGTCTTGGGGCAGCTGATCTTTTACTTCTTGCAGCGCCTCACGAATTAAACGCTTAATTCGATTTCGTGTTACAGCATTTCCTAACTTCTTACCGACAGAAAGTCCTACGCGAAAATTTTGTTGATCACGCTTATCGAGCGTATAAACAACAAATTGTCTATTTGCCATTGACTTTCCTCTCTTAAATATCTTCTGAAAATCTTCATTTCGTTTTACACGATAACGTTTTTCCATTTCTAACAGCTCCTGGACTTCTTCATTCAACAGTATAGCCAACTTTAAGAAGCCTCTTACATATATTTTTTAAAAGCATCTTTTCATTTCAAAATTATAAAATATTTACTCGCTTATCCGAGAAAATTTGTAATAAAAATAAGAAAAAAAAAGACCACTGACAGTTCAGTGGTCTAAGCAGATAATACTTTTCTTCCTTTACGACGACGACGAGCTAAAATGTGACGTCCGTTTTTAGAGCTCATACGGTTACGGAAACCATGAACTTTACTACGCTTACGTTTATTGGGTTGAAACGTTCTTTTCATTATATTACACCTCCCTGAGGAATATCTTAAAAAGACAGTCTTACTAATTATAGAGAATACCCCTCGATTCTGTCAACTTCAAATCATGAAATGATTAAAACCATAATAAACCAAGAGTAATAAAAAAGCTGATTTTAGAATGATTTTCTTTATGCATTTATAGGCCTTTTTTGCTCTGTGGATAAAGTTACTCCTCTTTTTGACGCTCATTCACCATTTATCGACATATATTACACATAATCTAGTACTGTGGAAAAGTTTACTCCCCAACCTGTAGTCATTGTGGATAAGTTTCTGAAATTCATTGCAACTATTGTTTTTCTTTGATATGATATTTTTGTTTTCACTTTAATAGATCATCATTATTTCTAACTTTATCCACAATTTGTGGATAAAGTGTGGACATTTTTACCACAGGGTGTATATAAACTTGTCCACAGGCTGTTAATTTTGTCGAATACTCTAGTTTCTTCTATATTATATACTTATTCACAATTAGCTGTTTGCATAAATATGTATTCTAGTTTATATCGTTAATTTGTTTAAAAATCTAAGTTGTACAATAGTTGTACAACCCTTTAGTTTTCAAAAAAGGAGGGGTATTGTTGGAAAATATTCATGATTTATGGGATAAGGCACTAGTAGAAATTCAAAAAAAATTGAGCAAGCCTAGCTTTGAAACTTGGCTAAAATCTACAAAAGCACATTCACTTCAAGGTAGTTCACTAACAATTACAGCACCAAATGATTTTGCCCGTGATTGGCTTGAGGCTCATTATGGAAACTTAATTTCAGAAACGCTGTACTCACTTACTGGGGAAGAGCTTGAAATTAAATTTATTATCCCTCAACACCAATCTTCAAGTGAACTTGACGTTGTTCATCCTAAAGAAAGAAAGAAAAAAGCGGATGATGTAGCAGAATTTTCTCCAAGCATGCTTAATTCTAAATATACATTTGAAACCTTTGTTATTGGATCTGGAAACCGTTTTGCCCACGCTGCATCACTAGCAGTTGCTGAGGCCCCGGCAAAAGCCTATAATCCACTTTTTATTTATGGGGGAGTAGGACTTGGAAAGACTCACCTTATGCATGCTATTGGTCATTATGTATTAGAGCATAACCCATCAGCAAAAGTTGTATACTTATCTTCTGAAAAGTTTACAAATGAGTTCATTAATTCAATTCGAGATAATAAAGCAGTTGAATTTCGTAATAAGTATCGCAGCGTTGATGTATTGCTTATAGATGATATTCAATTTCTAGCGGGGAAAGAACAAACTCAAGAAGAATTCTTCCATACCTTTAATACATTGCATGAAGAAAGCAAACAAATTGTCATTTCAAGTGATCGACCACCAAAAGAGATTCCAACACTAGAAGATCGTCTTCGTTCACGTTTTGAATGGGGATTAATCACTGATATTACCCCTCCAGATTTGGAAACAAGGATCGCCATTCTGCGTAAGAAAGCAAAAGCAGACGGATTGGATATCCCAAATGAGGTTATGCTCTATATCGCAAACCAAATTGACTCGAATATTCGTGAATTAGAGGGGGCACTCATAAGAGTTGTTGCATATTCATCTCTTATCAACAAGGACATCAATGCTGATTTAGCAGCTGAAGCCCTAAAAGATATCATCCCAAGCTCAAAACCACGTGTTATTACCATTCATGATATTCAGCGTGTTGTTGGGCAACATTACAACGTAAAGTTAGAAGATTTTAAAGCGAAGAAGCGTACAAAATCAGTTGCTTTTCCGCGTCAGATTGCTATGTATTTATCTCGCGAATTAACTGATTTCTCTCTACCGAAAATTGGGGAAGAGTTCGGAGGGCGAGATCATACAACAGTCATCCATGCACATGAAAAGATTTCAAAATTACTTGATTCTGATGCTCAACTTCAAAAGCAAGTTAAAGAAATTCAAGATATGTTACAAAGGTCATAGTGAATTATGTGAATAACTTAGACTCATTTACACACAGTCTGTCCACATGTGGATAGACTTTATTTTCTGGGTTTCTGAGAGTTATCCACATTTTCACAGCCCCTACTATTACTACTGCTATTTTTTATTAAAAAATAATAAATAAAAGAACTCTCCAGATAAAAAAAGGAGGAACAATAGAAAATGAAATTCTCAATTCAAAAAGATTATTTAGTTCAAAGTGTTCAAGATGTGATGAAAGCTATCTCTTCTCGTACGACAATTCCAATTCTTACAGGAATCAAGATTGTTGTTTCTGATGAAGGAGTAACATTGACAGGAAGCGATTCAGATGTTTCAATTGAATCTTTCATTCCAAAAGAAGATGAAGACAAACACATTGTAGATGTTGAAAAAGAGGGCAGTATTGTTCTACCAGCTCGTTTCTTTAGCGAGATTGTTAAGAAGCTGCCAAAAGAAACAGTAGAAATTGAAGTTCAAAATAACTTTTCCACAGTTATCCGTTCTGGAAAAGCAGAATTTAATTTAAATGGCTTAGATGCAGAAGAATATCCACAGCTTCCACAAATTGAAGAAGAAAACATGTTTAGTGTACCTACGGACTTAATTAAAAACATGATTCGACAAACAGTGTTTGCAGTGTCCACGTCAGAAACACGCCCCATCTTGACAGGTGTAAACTGGAAACTTGAAGATGGTGAGTTGACATGTATTGCAACAGATAGCCACCGCTTAGCTTTAAGAAAAGCTAAAATTGAAACAACAAATCAAGAAAAATATAGCATTGTAATTCCAGGAAAGAGCTTGAATGAATTCAGCAAGATTCTTGATGATTCAAGCGAGCTTGTTGATATCGTCATTACAGAGAACCAAGTCTTATTTAAAACAAAACATCTGCTGTTCTTCTCTCGTTTATTAGACGGCAACTATCCTGATACATCTCGTCTTATTCCAGATGACAGCAAAACTGATGTTGTATTGAATGTAAAAGAATTTCTTCAATCTATCGACCGAGCATCATTGTTAGCTCGTGAAGGACGAAATAATGTTGTTAAACTTTCTACAATGCCAGAGGGAATTATTGAGATTTCTTCAAACTCTCCTGAAATCGGAAAAGTAAGTGAAGAAGTACAAAGTAAATCAGTAGATGGGGAAGACCTGAAAATCTCCTTCAGTGCTAAATATATGCTTGATGCACTTAAAGCTTTAGAGGGCAGTGAAATTAAAATAAACTTCACAGGGGCTATGCGTCCATTTGTTATTCGCACATTAGATGACGATTCTATGTTACAATTAATTTTACCAGTACGAACATATTAATTCATAAAGAGAACAAAGCTACTAGAAGAGGACTAGTAGCTTTCTTTTCTCTTTTTAAATTTTTTAGTAAAATAAAAAAGATAGATCATTTTGGAAAGTAGGAGATATTGATGGCTCAAGAAGTGCAAATTTCAACAGACTTCATTACTTTAGGGCAGTTTTTGAAGCTTGCAGACGTGATTCAGTCTGGTGGGATGGCTAAATGGTTCCTTAGTGAACATGAGGTTTTTGTAAACGGAGAAAGCGAAGATCGCCGTGGCCGAAAATTAAGAACGGGTGATCAAGTGGACATTCCGACAGTTGGTCAATTTGTTGTTTCATAAAAGTTGGTGAAATCTTGCATATCAATGAACTACAGCTGAAAAATTATCGTAACTATGAGAAAGCTACTATTTCGTTTGAGAACAAAGTGAACGTCATTTTAGGCGAGAATGCACAAGGGAAAACAAACGTGATGGAAGCTATTTATGTGCTTTCTATGGCAAAATCTCATCGTACATCAAAAGATAAAGAACTTATTAAGTGGGACTGTGATTTTGCTAAGATACAAGGAGAGCTTACTCGAAATTCAGGACCTTTATCTCTTGAACTGATCGTATCTACGAAAGGGAAAAAGGCTAAGTACAACGGACTTGAGCAAAAACGACTCAGTCAATATATTGGAGCAATGAACACTGTGATGTTTGCTCCAGAAGACCTTAATCTTGTAAAGGGAAACCCACAAGTAAGACGACGATTTCTTGATATGGAAATCGGACAAGTTTCTCCTGTTTACATGCATGACTTAGCCAGATATCAAAAAATTCTCCATCAACGTAATCAATATTTAAAACAGCTCCAAACGAGAAAAGTAACTGATCAATCTTTATTAGATGTTTATACAACTCAGCTTTCAGAAGTCGCTGCATCTGTTTTAAAGAAGCGATATGAGTTTCTACAGCTTCTTCAAGGTTGGGCAGAGCCTATTCATCATGGGATAAGCAGAGGGCTTGAAACGTTGAAAATTCAATATAAAAGTTCTGTTGATGTATCAGCTGAACAAGATTTGTCGAAAATGATACAAGCATACTATGAAAAGTTTGATAAAATAAAGATGAGAGAAATCGACAGAGGTATCACATTAGCAGGTCCACATCGCGATGATTTAATTTTCTACGTAAATGATAAAGATGTGCAAACTTTCGGTTCTCAAGGACAGCAGCGTACAACAGCACTCTCTATAAAACTTGCTGAGATTGAGCTTATTCATGGAGAGATTGGAGAGTATCCGATTCTACTTCTCGATGATGTATTATCTGAATTAGATGATTATCGTCAGTCACATTTGCTCAATACGATTCAAGGAAAAGTTCAGACCTTTGTGACAACAACAAATATTGACGGGATTCACCACGAAACGTTACAAAAAGCAACCACCTTTCATGTGAAAGCTGGGGAGATTGAGAAAGTTTGACAGTCTGTTAATGGGAGTAAAAAAGTCATATTCAAGATCAATTTAACCTAGCTCAGGGGAGGGAAAAGGATTGTCCTCTTTATGAGAGGATGAAAGTGATTTGGCCCAATAAAAAGTGTAGGTGATATAGTTGACAATGGAACAAAAAGAAGTACAAAACCAATCATATGAAGCTGATCAAATTCAGGTATTAGAAGGTTTAGAAGCAGTCCGGAAAAGACCTGGTATGTACATTGGCTCTACAAGTGGAAAAGGTCTTCACCACCTTGTGTGGGAAGTTGTTGATAATAGTATTGATGAGGCATTAGCAGGTTTTTGTGACGAAATTACTGTCACAATTGAGAAAGATAATAGTATCACTGTACAAGATAATGGACGTGGAATTCCTGTTGGTGTCCACGAAAAAACAGGTCGTCCTGCTTTAGAAGTTATCATGACTGTTTTACACGCAGGAGGTAAATTCGGCGGTGGCGGTTATAAAGTGTCAGGTGGACTTCATGGGGTAGGGGCTTCAGTTGTAAACGCACTTTCTACTTTCTTAGAAGTGCATGTTCATCGTGATGGAGAAATTCATTATCAAAAATATGAACGTGGCATTCCTCAAGAAGATATTAAAGTAGTCGGAAAAACTGACCATACAGGAACAATTACTCACTTTAAACCAGATCCGGAAATATTCCAAGAAACATTGGAGTATGACTATGATACACTTGCTAACCGTCTTCGCGAGTTAGCGTTTTTAAATCGTGGCATCAAAATCATTATCCGTGACAAACGTGAAGAAGAGAAAGAGAATGTATATTACTACGAAGGCGGAATTAAGTCATATGTAGAACATTTAAACCGTTCACGTGAAGTTCTTCATGAAGAACCGATTTATGTAGAAGGAGAGAAAGATAATATCTCCATTGAGGTTGCGCTTCAGTATAATGATGGTTTCGCAAGCAATATTTATTCGTTTGCCAATAACATCAACACGTACGAAGGTGGAACACACGAATCTGGTTTCAAAACAGCTTTAACACGTGTAATCAATGATTATGCGCGAAAGAATCAAATCTTCAAAGACAATGATACAAATCTAACAGGGGAAGATGTTCGGGAAGGTTTAACAGCGATTATTTCTATTAAGCATCCTGATCCACAGTTTGAAGGACAAACAAAAACAAAGCTTGGAAATAGTGAAGCACGTACAATTACAGATTCACTATTTACAGAACGCTTTGAAACTTTCTTGCTTGAAAATCCAAGTGTTGCAAGACGTATTATTGAAAAGGGACTTACAGCTTCAAGAGCACGTATTGCTGCAAAGAAAGCACGAGAAATTACAAGACGTAAAGGTGCTTTAGAAGTATCACATCTACCAGGAAAACTTGCAGATTGTTCTTCAAAAGATCCATCAATTGGTGAGATTTACATTGTTGAGGGTGATTCAGCTGGAGGTTCTGCTAAACAAGGGCGTGATCGCCATTTCCAAGCTATCCTACCTCTAAAAGGTAAAATCCTTAATGTAGAGAAAGCGCGTCTTGATCGCATTCTTTCTAATGATGAAGTTCGAGCTATTATCACAGCAATTGGTACAGGTATTGGAGAAGACTTTGATATCTCAAAAGCTCGTTACCATAAAATTGTAATTATGACTGATGCAGATGTCGATGGAGCTCACATTAGAACACTTCTTCTAACATTCTTCTATCGTTATATGAGGAATATTATCGAAAAAGGTTATATATACATTGCACAGCCACCATTGTATAAAGTTTCTCAAAATAAGAAAGTTGAATATGCTTATACAGATCGTGACCTAGAACAAGTTCTTCAAAACTTCTCTGGAACCTCAAAGCCTGGTATTCAGCGTTACAAAGGACTTGGAGAAATGAATCCTGAGCAGCTTTGGGAAACAACGATGGATCCTGAATCAAGAACATTGCTTCAAGTTAGCTTGAAAGATGCAATGGAAGCAGATGAAACATTTGAGATCTTGATGGGAGACAAAGTAGAACCAAGAAGAAACTTTATTGAAGAAAATGCAAAATATGTGAAAAACCTAGATATTTAACACCAGTGCAGGGTAAGTTGATGAGTTCTTATCCTGCATTATATATGGAACAGAGACTTGTTATTGGGTCTCACAAGGAGGTTTACTGTTATGGCAGATACGCCAAGCTCTCGAATTCATGAAATTAACATTAGCCAAGAAATGAGAACTTCATTCCTTGATTATGCAATGAGCGTTATCGTTTCAAGGGCTTTACCAGATGTGAGAGACGGACTTAAGCCTGTGCACCGTCGTATTCTCTATGCAATGAATGATTTAGGAATTACCGCTGATAAAACATATAAGAAATCCGCACGTATTGTTGGGGAAGTAATCGGTAAGTATCACCCACATGGTGATTCAGCCGTTTATGATGCAATGGTACGTATGGCACAGGATTTCAACTATCGTCATATGCTTGTTGACGGCCATGGAAACTTCGGATCAATTGATGGAGACGCAGCCGCAGCTATGCGTTATACAGAAGCTAAGATGTCTAAAATCTCTATGGAACTTCTGCGTGACATTAATAAAGATACAATCGACTATCAAGATAACTATGATGGGGTAGAGAAAGAGCCTGTTGTTTTACCTTCTCGTTTCCCTAATCTTCTTGTAAATGGCTCATCAGGGATTGCTGTTGGTATGGCTACAAACATTCCACCACACCATCTTGGAGAAGTAATTGACGGGGTATTAGCCGTTAGTGAAAATCCAGAGATTACAACAATGGAGCTTATGGACATTATTCCAGGTCCTGATTTTCCTACAGGAGCTCATATCATTGGAAGAAGTGGGATTCGTAAAGCTTATGAAACAGGAAAAGGGTCTATTACATTAAGAGCAAAAGTTGATGTGGAACAGAAGAGCAATGGAAAAGAAGCAATTATTGTAACGGAACTTCCTTACCAAGTGAACAAAGCAAAGCTTATTGAGAAGATTGCTGATCTAGTTCGTGATAAGAGAATTGATGGAATAACAGACTTACGTGATGAATCAGATCGCCGTGGCATGCGTATTGTTATTGAAGTTCGTCGTGATGCAAATGCAAGCGTACTTCTTAACAATCTCTATAAACATACAGCTTTACAAACAAGCTTTGGAATCAACACTCTTGCGCTTGTTAACGGTCAGCCTAAAGTACTTAGTCTGAGAGAGTGTTTACAGCATTACCTTGATCATCAAGTAGTAATTATTCGTCGCCGTACAGAGTTTGAATTGCGCAAAGCAGAAGCGCGTGCTCATATTTTAGAGGGACTAAAAATTGCACTTGATCACCTTGATGAAGTCATCCAGCTTATCCGTAGTTCTCAAACAGCAGAGATAGCTAAAGAGGGGTTAATGGAGAACTTCTCTCTTTCTGAAAAGCAAGCTCAAGCAATTCTAGATATGCGTCTTCAACGTTTGACAGGTCTAGAGAGAGAGAAGATCGAAGCTGAGTATCAATCCCTATTAGCTTTAATTGCAGAACTTCGCGCAATTCTAGCAGATGAGGAAAAAGTACTTGAAATCATTCGTGAAGAACTTACAGAAGTGAAAGAGAAGTTCAGTAATGACCGCCGAACAGAAATTTTAGATGGTGGCATTGAAAATATTGAAGACGAAGACTTAATTCCAGAGCAGAGCATTGTTATTACATTGACTCATAATGGTTATATTAAACGTCTTCCTGTTTCAACATATAAAAGTCAGCGTCGGGGTGGACGAGGTATTCAAGGAATGAATATGAATGAAAATGACTTCGTTGAACAACTTTTAACAACTTCTACACATGACACGATTCTGTTCTTTACAAATAAAGGAAAAGTATACCGGACAAAAGGGTATGAAATTCCTGAGTATAGTCGAACAGCAAAAGGTCTACCAATCATTAACCTTCTAAAAGTTGAAAAAGGAGAATGGATTAATGCTATTATCCCAGTGAAAGAATTCACAGATACAGATTATCTATTCTTCACAACTAAGGATGGAATTGCTAAGAGAACACCACTGTCATCTTTTGAAAATATTCGTACTAATGGACTGATTGCAATTAACCTACGTGAAGAAGATGAATTGATTTCTGTTCGCCTAACAAATGGAGAACAGCATATGGTCATTGGAACGAAAAAAGGATTGCTTATTCGTTTTGATGAGAACGATGTTCGTTCAATGGGAAGAACAGCTACTGGTGTAAAAGGAATCACTCTTGCTAATGATGATGAAGTAGTGGGGATGGAAATCTCAGCAGATGAAGATGATATTCTTGTAGTCACGAAGAATGGATATGGAAAGAGAACCCCAGTTGAAGACTATCGTATCCAAACGCGTGGTGGTAAAGGACTCAAGACGTGTAACATTACAGAGAAAAATGGTGATGTTGTAGCTTTAAAATCTGTTAATCTTGACGATGATTTAATGCTTATTACTGTTCATGGTGTTCTTATTCGTGTATCTGTTGAAGACATCTCTCAAACAGGAAGAAATACACAAGGAGTTAAACTTATTCGTCTTGGTGATGATGAATATGTTTCAACTGTGGCTCGTGTACAGAGTGAAGATGAAGATCTTGATGAAGAAGGAGAACATCTTGAAAGTCCTCAAGGTGAAGAAACAGAGGAACAAGAAGATTAAACCTTCTAAATAAAATCATTGAAAAAAGAGCGCTATATGCGCTCTTTTTTTAGTATAATTTTACTCATTCATAGAAATGCTGTTTTAGGAGGTGAGAATGGTAAACATTTTAGTTCAAGATTTAAAAGCAGGCTTTGTTGTGAAAGAGGATGTATGTTCTCAAGATGGACATATTATCATGCCAAAAGGAATGAGATTACAAAACATAGAATACAAGTTTTGGGAGCTTTTCTCATTAAAGAGATAAGAGTTCAAGAAAGAACATCATTGTCTAATCCGGAAGAAGAAATAAATGAATTATATGAGAGTATTGAAAAGTATAATACATTTGTTGATCAATATAAAAAAGCTATAGAGGAATATAAGAAAATATTTCAAGGATGACAAGCTGGGATGATGGTTGACATGATAGATATTAGAAAAAGATTTATTTCCTTTTTCAAAGATTTTTCTACTTCCTCTCATATTTTAAATCTCTGTAGATATCAATCAAAAGAAAATTATTTTTATCACCACCCAGTAGCTGTAGGGTTAATTGCTGCTTTTATTGGGCGGAAAAAGAACATTAAACAAGAGGAATGGGTTACCATAGCTTTATCAGGACTTTTAATGGACTGTGGGTTTTCTCGTATGAACGAGCATCTTTTCTTGAAAAGTGGTAGGATGTTAAATGAAGATGAAAAAAGAATGATTAAAATCCATCCTAGTAAAAGCTATCAAATGGTTCGACACCTACGTCTGTTAACAGAGGGAAGCAAGCTTGCTGTTCTTCAACATCATGAACGTCTTGTCTTGATGGCTCGGGATATCCTCTTGGTCTTATCGGAAATCAAGTCCATCCTTATAGCAAAATTGTAGCAGTTGCAGATACGTTCTATGCTATGGTAGGTGGTAAAGAGCGTGGAGGGAAGAAAATACCTTTCACTGTACTAGAAGAAATGCGAAAAAAACTTTTGGAAAATAGGATTTTGAGTATCTCACAATCCTTATGAAAGACATATCTTCAACAGCCATTGGAAGAAGAATTTTATTAAATAATAATCAAAGAGGAGAAATTGTTTTTATCAATCAAAATGATCTTTCCAAACCACTTATTAGACTTGATGAAAATGCTTCATTTCTAGACTTATCAGAGAAGAATGATCTATACATTGCAGAAATTTTATAAAAAAAGTGAAAAAAGGGTTGTCAATGTAAGCATTTCTATGATAATATTTTAAAAGTCAGCTCAAGACAACATAGAGTTGAAAAAAAGAGGTTGACAAGCTTAGTAGATATGAGTTATACTAAGTAAGTCGCTTAAGACAAGTTCTTTGAAAACTGAACAAAATACGTCAACGTTAATTCTATTTTATTTTTAAAACAACGTTTCTTATTAGAAACAAAAAGCTATGGACATCGAAAGA